>JANQGP010000287.1 GCA_028277265.1 Woeseiaceae bacterium
GCATTCATGATCCCCATCCTGCTGGTATTCGGGTTCGGCGTTGCGATCGCGATCGAACGCTGGACGTACCTGACGATGTCGGGTGCGAGCAACCGTGCCCTGTGGAAGAAGATCGTGCCGTTCCTGAAGGCCGGCAACTTTCAGGAGGCCGCTCAGCACACGTCCAAGTCCAAAGCCGCCATCGGCTCGATCCTGACCTACGGTCTGTACCGCGTGAAGTCGGCGCGCCGTCGTGACGACATCGAGAAAGCGATGGAAGAGAGCCTGATGGAAGTGCTGCCGCGTCTCGAGAAGCGTACGCACTACATCGCTACGCTCGCGAATATCGCGACGCTGCTCGGCCTTCTCGGCACGATTATCGGCCTGATTTCGGCATTCACCGCGGTCGCGGAAGCCAACCCTGCCGAGAAAGCGGACATGCTGTCCGCCTCGATTTCGACGGCGATGAATACGACGGCATTCGGCCTGATGGCTGCTATCCCGCTGTTGTTGATTCATGCGCTGCTGCAGACCAAGACGAATGCGCTCGTCGACAGCCTCGAAATGGCGTCCGTAAAGTTTCTGAATGCGGTCACCGAACGTCAGCTGAATCCGGCCGGAGCGTAAGACATGATCCGCAGCCGCAGGGGAGGCCGTCGTCATCGCCATGATACGGCCGAACTCAACATTACGGCATTCATGAACCTCATGGTGATTCTGGTTCCGTTCCTGCTCATCACCGCGGTGTTCTCGCGTTTGACGATTCTAGAATTGAATCTGCCAGGCTCCTCTAGCGAGCCCGTGGACCCGCAGGAACAGACGTTCCAGCTCGAAATCATCGTGCGACAGGACAAGATAGAAGTCGGCGATCGCAACCAGGGCCTGTTGGGCATCTACCCCAACACGGACGACGGTTACGATTATGCGGCGCTCGCGGAAAAACTCGTACAGCTCAAAGAGCGCTACCCGGCCAAAACCGATGCGGCCATCCTGCTCGAGCAGGAGATAGCCTACGACACGCTGGTACAGGTCATGGACACCGTGCGTGTGAGCCAGGAAGTCGACGAAGACGAGGTGCTGGTCAAGCGCACGGACCTGTTCCCTGACATCTCGATCGGCGATGCGCCCGTGCTGGACGGAGGTGCCTCGTAATGGTCAAGTCAGCACGCGCCAAGCGCATGGAGAAACACCACAAGCGCAACAAGAAGACCGGCTCGCTCAATCTCGTGTCGCTCATGGACATCTTCACGATTCTCGTGTTCTTCCTGCTCGTGAACTCCTCGGACGTACAGACCTTGCCTAATGCCAAGGACATGAAACTGCCCGAGTCGATCGCGGAGAAGAAGCCCGAGGAAACGGTCACGATCCTGATCGGCAAGACCGACATCCTCGTGCAGGGCGAACCGGTCGCGAAGATCGATGAGGTCATGGCGACCAAGGGTAACGACATCCCGCAACTCCGCGAGGCATTGCTGTCGCAAAACGATCGCGTTCTTCGCCGCGCGGCGAGGAACGATGTTGCCGGACGCGAAGTCACGATCATGGGCGACAAGGACATTCCGTACCGTCTGCTGAAGAAGGTCATGGCGACGTGTACGCAATCGGATTACGGGCAAATCTCGCTGGCCGTGCTACAGAAGAGTTCAGACAAGCTGGACGATTTGCAGGCGTCGCTGTAAGGCCGGCACAGGGGTCAGGAGTCACGGAATTGGACTTACCGTTTTACAGAGAGTATGACCTGCCATGGACGACAGGCAGGAACCAGGAGAAGAAGTTTCAGCGCCTGCTGGGCATCGTATTCCTGATTTGCGTCCTGCTCAGCGTCGTGTGGCCGTTCATTCCTGTGCCGGAGCCCGAACCGTTCGACGTCGAGGAGATTCCGCCACGCATTGCGGAGCTGCTGCTCGAGGAAGAACCACTGCCGCCGCCACCGCCTCCCGAGCCCGAGCCCGAAGAGCCCGAGCCCGAGGAGCCGGAGCCCGAGCAGGTCGTCGAGGCAGAACCCGAGCCGGAGCCCGAGCCGGAACCGGTCGTCGACCGGACGGAGCAGGCGCGCGAAGAGGCACAGGCCGCCCTCATGCCGTTCGCAGAAGACCTTGCGGATCTCGTCGACAAGGAACTCCAGGTCAATGACGATCGTCCGCTGACGGCGTCGGTCGGCGAGGCCCAGCGCAACGAGCGCTCAATGATCACATCGTCTGTCGGGACGGCGTCGGGCGGTATCAATACGGCCAACATGAGCCGCAACACCGGCGGTACCGGTATTGCGGGTCGAAATACCACCCAGGTCGCAAGCCCGGTCGCCGGTATCGGCCAGCAGGGCCCGAACGCACAGCGCGAGGGTACGAGCGGCAAGGCATCGCGATCGCGCGAGGAGATCGAACTCGTATTCGACCGGAACAAGGGCGCGATTTTTGCGCTCTATAATCGCGCGCTGCGCCGCGACCCGTCGCTGGAAGGCAAGCTCGTACTGCGTCTGACAATTGCACCGAGCGGCCAGGTTACGATGTGCGAGGTCGTGTCGAGCGAGCTCGATGACGAAGAGCTCGAGCGCAAGCTCGTGCAACGCGTGAAGCTGTTCCGCTTCGAAGCGCGCGACGTCGAGGCGATCACGACGACGAAGCCGATCGACTTCTTCCCGGCATAAGTCGGGCCGTTCACTGCAACAGCCCCGTGGCGGGCTGCATCCGGTCTTCCCGCGCAGCCTCTCGATGAAGACGCCGTCGATGCGGTAACCTACATGCATGGATATCCGAGTGCCCGACAATTCTCGCCGTTCCGTCATCGCTCGCCAGAGTGAAGGTAACCCCGAGGGCAAGGGAAACAACGGCTTTCTGCTGGACTGGGAGCGCACCGAACCACGGGGCGTGGTCATCAAGCCGCGCCGCCAGCTGTTGGCCGAGTTCTTCACGTCGATGCTGGTTCTTTCCGCGAAGTTCAAGTTTCGGCCGGCCGTCGGCGTTGCCACTTACCTGTACTGGATCGACGATGAATGGTCGCTTAGCCTCATCGCGCCGGAGCAGTGGTCCGCCGACCGGCGTGCCGGTTACGCCGGGACCTGTGTGCTGCAGGCCGACATGACCTGGACACTGAATCCGTCCCAGATGCTGACGGCGGAAGGCCCCGTTGCCGAGGCCATGGCGCGGTTTTACGAGGCATTCGCCGAGAAGCTCGATACGGACCTTACTCTCGAGCAGATTCTGCCGTTCCATGTCGGAACGATACCGTACTACCAGCGGCTCTTCGCGAGTGCGCTGAGCCGATCGGTCCGTGCCGCGGTGACCCTGGGCGACCAGGCCGGGACGGCTTGCCGCGATTGGCAGGAACTGCTGCCGCGCCGTGGCACCAGTCTGCTCGAGTGGCAAGGCTGACCGCCAGTCACATGCAGGCCGCGCTGCGCGCCCTCGGCGATGCCGCGATAGCCGAGCACTCGGCGGGCTTCTTCAAGTCCGGCAAAGGCGAGTACGGCGAAGGCGACCGGTTTCTCGGTATTCGCGTTCCGGTGATTCGCAAGCAGGTGTCCAGGTTCCGGGATGCGTCGCTTCGCTCGGTACTCGCGTTGCTGCGATCGCAGTATCACGAAGAACGTATGCTGGCCGTATTGCTGCTGGTCGAAAAATACCGGCGCGGTGACGCGGCGACGAAGCAGCGGGTGTTCGACAGCTATCTTTCGCATCGGTCGTTCGTCAACAACTGGGATCTCGTCGACAGCTCTGCCCACCTGATCGTCGGCCCGCAGCTCCAGGACGGCGATCGCAATCTGTTGTACGAACTCGCCGGGTCGAAGAGCCTGTGGGACCGCCGTATCGCGATGATGGCGACCTTTCACTACATCCGGAATCAGGACTTCTCGGATGCGCTGCAGATCGCCGCGCTTCTGCTCGACGACGAGCACGATCTCATTCACAAATCGGTCGGCTGGATGTTGCGCGAGATCGGCAAGCGCGACCGTGCTGTTGAGGAGCGGTTTCTCGAGCGTCACTATCGCGGTATGCCCCGCACGATGCTGCGCTACGCTATCGAGAAATTTCCCGCGGCTCGTCGCAAGGCTTATCTGCATGGCAAGATCTGAAGGCTTCCCGCCGATCGCACGCGGCGACGCGAGAATACTGATTCTCGGCAGCCTGCCCGGGGCGCGGTCGATCGCCGAGCAACAGTACTATGCTCATCCGCAAAACGCGTTCTGGCGCATCATGGCGGAGCTCTTCGGCATTGAGGGAGACTATGCCGCGCGCTGCCGGCAGCTCTGCGAGCACGGTATCGCGCTCTGGGACGTCCTGCAGAGTTCAGTGCGGCGCGGCAGCATGGACGCGGCCATCCGGCTGGATAGTGCGCAACCGAACGACTTCGAGACGTTTTTCGCCGAGCATCCGGCCATCGGGACGATCGTCTTCAATGGCGGCAAGTCGCGTCAGTTGTTCGCCCGATTCGTAGGGCACGGGCCAGAGGGTGTCTCGCTGGCGCTGCTGCCGTCGACGAGCCCCGCCTACGCCTCGATGCCGTTCCCGGCCAAGCTGAGTGCGTGGCGTGACGCGCTCGCCCTGTGTGGTCCCCTATAGCG
This sequence comes from Woeseiaceae bacterium, assembly GCA_028277265.1. Classification (GTDB taxonomy): domain Bacteria; phylum Pseudomonadota; class Gammaproteobacteria; order Steroidobacterales; family Woeseiaceae; genus UBA1847. Next base: position 4,541 of record JANQGP010000287.1, read on the forward strand.
CGCTGTCGCCGGTTTCGCCGGTGCGAATGCGCCGGACCTGCTCGATCGGTGTGACGAAGATCTTGCCGTCGCCGACCTTGCCGGTTCGCGCCGCATCCACGATCGCTTCGATGACGCGTTCGACGAGTTCGTCGGACACGGCGACCTCGATCTTGGCTTTTGGAAGAAAATCAACAACATATTCGGCACCACGGTACAGTTCCGTGTGGCCCCTCTGGCGCCCGAAGCCCTTGACCTCGCTGACTGTCATGCCCTGGATGCCCACTTCGCCCAGCGCGTTTCGCACGTCGTCGAGACGAAAGGGTTTTACAATGGCGGTAACGAGTTTCATGCGCGATGTTCTCCGGGCCGTTCAGGTGGCGCATATGCTAGCAATAGCATTTGCGTATGTGTACAACTGGTCGGGTTTCGGGGTGTCGCCTACCGGCGTGGGGAGGCTGCTGTGGCAATACGGCATCGTTCCTGACTTCCTTCTGACGACAACGGGAGATCGCAATGTCAGACAGTGCAGGAATCGGCAGAACGGGCTGGATCGACATGTCCGTCGATGACGCCGAGGGTGTACGCGACGTCTACGTCCAAGCCGGCGCAGCGCTTTTCCAGACCTGATCATGGTGGGTTCCCCGTTCACATCCACCAAATGGCATTCATCGCTCGCCGAAGTCGTCGACGCGAGCGACCCGGATACGGTTTCAGCGCGCCTCGTTGACCTGATTTGCGCGACGGTCAGCAACAGCG
>JANQGP010000139.1 GCA_028277265.1 Woeseiaceae bacterium
GCTATCGCCAAGAAACCGGGCACCAACGCGGCCCGGGTGTCGCAAGAGGTCATCGAGCGGGTCGACGCGCTGCGTGGCATCGTGATCCCCGACGGCGTGAAATACGCGATAACGCGCGACTACGGCAAGACGGCCGACGACAAGGCGAAGCAGCTCATCCAGAAACTGGTGTTTGCGACGTTCTCGGTGATCCTGCTGATTCTCGTCACGCTCGGCTGGCGCGAGGCCGTCGTGGTCGGCTCCGCGGTGATCATCACACTGATGCTTACCCTGTTCGCATCATGGGCCTGGGGATTCACCATCAACCGCGTATCCCTGTTCGCGCTGATCTTCTCGATCGGTATTCTCGTCGACGACGCGATCGTCGTCGTCGAGAACATTCATCGTCATATGGGGATGGGCGAAAAATCGTTGCTCGAAGCGATTCCGCCGGCCGTCGACGAAGTCGGCGGGCCGACCATCCTCGCGACCTTCACGGTAATCGCCGCCTTGCTGCCGATGGCGTTCGTCAGCGGGCTCATGGGGCCGTACATGAGCCCGATCCCGATCAACGCGAGTATCGGCATGCTGCTGTCGCTGGCGGTGGCATTGATCATCACGCCGTGGGCGAGCCGGAAACTCCTGCCCGATACGCACCACGTGGTCGAGGACAAGTCCGCGGACTGGCTGGACCGCCTGTTCCGCCGGCTGGTCGGGCCGTTCTTGCGCGGCAAGCAAGGCCGGGCGGCGCGTCGCTGGCTGGGCGGGGGAATCGTCGTCGCGATCCTGCTGGCCTTGAGCCTCGCGGCGGTCAACGCCGTCATCATGAAGATGCTGCCGTTTGACAACAAGTCGGAGTTCCAGGTTGTGCTCGACATGCCCGAAGGCACGACCGTCGAGCACACGGGGCGGGTGCTCGACGAAATGGCGGCGTATCTCGAGACGATTCCCGAGGTCACCGACTACCAGGTCTATGCCGGCACCGCCGCGCCCATCAATTTCAACGGCCTCGTGCGCCAGTACTATCTTCGCGAGGGACCTAACGTCGGCGATATCCAGGTCAACCTGCTGGACAAGTCCGAACGCGATCGCCAGAGCCATGAAATCGCGAGTGCCGCGAGACCCGAACTCGATGCGATCGGCAGGCGCTACGGCGGTTCGGTGAAAGTCGTCGAGGTGCCGCCGGGTCCGCCGGTGCAGGCGCCGCTCGTCGCCGAGGTGTACGGGCCGGACTATGCCGGCCAGCAGGCGATAGCGAGAAAGGTCCGCGAGGTGTTCGAGAGCACCGCGGATATCGTCGATATCGATGACAGCATCGAAGCGGCGGCGCCACGGCTGATCGTATCGGTGGACCGCAACAAGGCCGCCTTGCTCGGCGTGTCCCAGGCAGACGTCGTGCAGGCCCTCGACATGGCGTTGAACGGGGAGGACGTGAGCTACGTTCGGAACGGCGACCAGAAGTACCCGGTGCCGGTACGACTCGAGCTGCCGGTGGCGGACAAAGCCGAACTCGACAGCCTGTTGATGCTGCGCGTCGCCGGCCGGGACGGCAACCTGGTTCCGCTCGCCGAGATCGTCTCGGTCGAGCAGAGCGAATGGGAACAGACGATCTACCACAAGGACCTGCTTCCCGTCGTGTTCGTGACGGCCGACATGGCCGGCCGCTTCGACTCGCCGCTCTACGGCATGTTCTCGATGGTTGGCGACATCGATCTCGAACAGCATTTCATCGGCCAGCCCGAGAACACGTACGACTACAGCATCAAGTGGGACGGCGAGTGGCAGATTACCTACGAGACCTTCCGCGACATGGGCCTGGCTTACGCCGTCGGCCTCGTGCTGATCTACCTGCTCGTCGTCGGCCAGTTCCGGTCCTACGCGGTGCCGCTGATCATCATGGCGCCCATTCCGCTGACGATCATCGGTGTCATGCCGGGCCACGCATTGCTCGGCGCGCAGTTCACGGCGACGTCGATGATCGGTATGATCGCGCTCGCCGGCATCATCGTGCGTAATTCGATTCTGCTCGTCGACTTCATCAACCAGGAAGTTGCCGCGGGCGTCAGCTTCGAGGAAGCCGTCATCCGCGCGGGCGCCGTGCGCGCAAAACCGATTGCGCTGACGGCCGTTGCGGCGATGCTCGGCGCGTTTTTCATCCTCGATGACCCGATCTTCAACGGGCTTGCGGTAACGCTGATTTTCGGCATCTTCGTATCGACGGTCCTGACCCTTGTCGTAATACCGGTGCTTTACTATGCTTTCGGCTATTCCAAGGGGTAGCGTCGCGCTTGAAGAATTCGCTGATTGCATTGTCGAAGGACGCGGTTTCGAGCCTGCGTGACCTCGCGCCGATCGTCCTGGTCATCGCGGTTTTCCAGGGTTTCGTCATCCAGCAGCCCGTGCACGGGTTTCTATCGCTGGTCTTCGGTGCGCTGCTGGTTGTTGCCGGGCTGACGTTTTTCATCTTCGGATTGCGGATTGCGCTGTTCCCGATCGGCGAAGAGATCGCGCACTCGCTGGCGCGCAAGGGCAGCGCCGTCTGGCTGTTCTCGTTCGCCTTCGTGCTCGGTTTCGGTACAACCATAGCCGAACCGGCCCTGATGGCGGTCGCCGGAGAGGCGGCCAAGGTCGCCGTCGACGCCGGCGCCATCGAGAACAACGAGGAGGCTATCGCAAACTACGCGCTTGGGCTGCGGCTTGTCGTTGCCCTGTCGGTCGGCGTGGCCTTGATGCTCGGCGTGTTTCGTATCCTGACCAACTGGTCGCTGCCGCTGATGATCATCTCGGGGTACATCCTCGTTGTCGTTGTCACCGCGGTTGCACCGTCCGAGATCGTGGGGATCGCGTACGACTCGGGCGGTGTGACCACGTCCACCGTCACCGTACCGCTCGTCGCCGCTCTCGGCGTCGGTCTGGCCAGTTCTCTGAAAGGGCGTAATCCGATGACCGACGGCTTCGGTCTGATCGCATTTGCCTCGCTGACGCCCATCCTCTTCGTGCTCGTCTACGGGATCATCATGCAATGGATTTGATCCTCGAAGCACTGAAGTTCGTTCTGAACAGCGCGAAGGACATTGCGCCGATCGTGTTTTTCCTGTTTGTCTTCCAGCTGTTGGTTCTGAGAGAACGAATTCCGAACGTCAACCAGGTGCTCGTCGGTTTCGCGTTCGTGACGGTGGGACTCGGCCTGTTCCTGGTCGGTCTGGAGCAGACCCTGTTCCCGCTGGGCCGGCTGATGGCGCAGCAGCTCACGAATCCCGAGTTTCTCCACGAGGTCAGCGGAAATTCGGGCGATTCGCTAGCCTGGCAGGACTTCTACTGGGTCTACCTGTTCGCGGCGGCGACCGGGTTCGCGACGACGCTCGCCGAACCGGCGCTCAAGGCCGTATCGCTCAAAGCCAATGCCGTGTCGGGTGGAGCGATCGGCGTGTGGGGCCTGCGTGTCGCCGTGGCGATCGGCGCCGGATTCGGGGTCGCACTCGGCTGTTTCCGAATAGTGACCGGCCTGCCGTTGCACTATTTCATCGCGGCCGGCTACCTCATCGTTGTCATCCAGACCGCGATGGCGCCGAGAATCATCGTGCCCCTGGCGTACGACTCCGGTGGCGTGACCACATCGACAGTGACCGTGCCGTTGGTCGCGGCGCTCGGGCTGGGACTGGCGGAGGCGATCGACGGACGCAGCCCGCTGCTGGACGGCTTCGGGCTGGTGGCCTTTACGTGCCTGTTTCCGATAATCTCCGTGCTTGCCTACGGGCAACTCGCGGTGCTGAGACAGAACAAGGCCTTTAACGGCGAGCAGAAAGCAGATTTGCGAGAGGAAGAAGACCATGCACTTTAAACTCATTGTGGCATTCGTCGAGGACAAGAAGACCGACGATGTGATGCACGCCGCCCGCGAGGCGGGTGCGACGGGATGCACGGTAATCAACAACGCTCGTGGTGAGGGAATCAAGGAGAGCAAGACGTTCTTCGGTCTGAGCCTGACGACACAGCGCGACGTCGTGCTGTTGCTCGTCGAGAAACACCTTTCCCGCCATATACTCGAGCACATCGGCGAGGTCGGCGAATTCGACGCCAAGCCGGGAACGGGAATTGCCGTCATGCTCGACGTCGAGGATGCGGTCGGCGTCGTTCACCAGGCACAGGAACTCAGTGAAATCGTGGAGGAAAACCTATGACCGGCGAAGTTTGGGGCAGGGTGCGTGACTGCATGAAGCCCGAAGTCACCGAGGTCGACGGTCGGATGGACGTCCTGTCGGCCTTGAAAGTGATGAAACGAGACAGCGTGACGAGCCTGATCGTCAAACGCCGTGACGAGAACGACGAGTACGGCATGGTGCTGTTTTCCGACATTGCCAAGAAGGTCATCGGCAAGGATCGTGCGCCGGAGCGCGTCAATGTCTACGAAATCATGGCCAAACCGGTCATGACCGTCAGCCCGAACATGCACATACGTTACTGCGCGCGCCTGTTCGAGAATTTCGGCATCGGCCATGCGCCCGTCGAAGAGGACGGCAGGATCATCGGCATGGTCAGCTACTATCGCCTGGTCCTTTACGGCCTCAAGGATCTGATCAGCGACTAGCAGGCTGCTACAGCGGCTCGAAGCGTGCCTGGAAGAACCTCAGGTACTCGGGCTCGTAGACCATCCTCAGTCCGCGGATTTCAGCGCGGCGCTCGTAGACGTCGGTCACCGCTTCGACAACGACGTCCATGTGCGCCTGCGTGTAGACGCGGCGAGGAATCGTCAGCCTGACGAGTTCGAGCTGCGGACGGCGGTTTTCACCGGTCACCGGGCTTCGTCCGGCCGAGACGTTGCCGCGCTCCATCGTGCGCACACCGGCCTCGATGAACAGCTCTGCGGCCAGTGTCTGTGCCGGGTAATCGTCCTGGTCGATGTGCGGCAGGAAGCGCCGCGCATCGATGAAGATAGCGTGCGAGCCGATCGGCCTGACGATCGGGATGCCCGCAGCCATGAGTCTGCGGCCGAGATAGCGCACCTGGCCGATGCGAGCAGCCATGTGTTCCTCGGTCACGGCTTCACGGATGCCCTGGGCCATCGCTTCCATATCCCGCCCGGCCAGCCCGCCGTAGGTGTGTAGACCCTCGTAGACGACCACGAGGTTCTGCGCCTTGCGGAAGACTTCGTCGTCGTTGCAACAGAAAAAGCCACCGATATTGACCAATGCGTCTTTCTTGGCCGACATCGTGCAGCCGTCGGTCATGTCACAGATCTCGCGCAGGATGTCCCGAACGGGCGTGTCGGCATAGCCATCTTCACGTTCGCGAATGAACCATGCGTTCTCGATCGTGCGTGTGGCGTCGAGCATGATCGGGATATCGTGCTCGTCGCAGTAAGCGTGCAGCTCGCGCAGGTTGGCCATCGAAAACGGCTGACCGCCGGCCATGTTTACGTTGCCTTCGAGGCTGATGTACGGCACGCGGTCGGCGCCGACGTCCCGGACCAGCGCGTCGAGCTTGTCGAGATCGACGTTTCCCTTGAACGGAAACTCACTCTGCGGATCGTGCGCTTCATCGACGATGACGTCCACGAATTTACCGCCGGCGAGTTCCTGGTGCAGGCGCGTGGTCGTGAAGTACATGTTGCCGGGTACGTGGTCGCCGTCCTTGATCAGGATCTGGGACATCAGGTGTTCGGCGCCGCGGCCCTGGTGCGTCGGGACCAGGTACTTGTAGCCGTAGTACTCCTGCACGGCCTGTTCGAGATGGTAGAAGTTCTCGCTGCCCGAATAGGCTTCGTCGCCCAGCATCAGCCCCGCCCACTGGCGGTCGCTCATCGCGGATGTGCCCGAGTCGGTCAGGAGATCGATATAGACGTCGCGGCTTCTCGTGAGAAAGGTGTTGTAGCCGGCGTTCCGGATGGCTTCGAGGCGCTCCTCGCGCGTCGTCATGCGCAGGAGCTCGACCATCTTGATCTTGTAAGGTTCTGCCCAGGTGTGGTGTTTATGTGTGTTCATGAGGCAGAATCTATGCCTCTCCGTCGACCCTTTCGATACGTAGAACTACAAAGGAAGTTTCTTGAGATACCAATTGTCCTGCGCCGCCGGCGCAGCGCTTATGCTGGGTGCCGCTGCGGCGCCGTCCAACGCACACGGGGCCGCCGCCGATTCCGCTGAAGACGCGGCGATCGAGGAGATCGTCGTCTCGTCGCGCTACCGTGACGAGAACCTGTCCGATGTCCCGGATTCGATCGCGGCGTTCAAAGCGGCCGACATCGAACGCTACCGGATCGAACGCATCAACCGGGTTGCGTCGCTGACACCGAACCTGCGCTTCTCGGACGACCAGGAGGTCGGTGTGAGCACGCTGGTCATTCGCGGCGTACGACAGAATCGAGGTACGGGACAACCCCCCGTGTCTTTCCGCATCGACGGCGTCAGCGCGACGAACAACCTGCTTACGACGCAGGAGCTGTTCGATATCGAGAGTGTCGACGTGCTGCGCGGGCCGCAGGGCGCGCTCTATGGCCGCAATGCCATCGGCGGCGCGGTACTCGTCACGACGCGGCAGCCGACAACGACGCCACAACTTGGACTTCGGTTCACCGCCGCCGACGGCGAGGATTACACGCTTGCCGGAAGCGTTTCGGGCCCCGTCGCCGGCGACGATCTGCTGGGCCGCGTCTCGTTTCGCGTGCAGGACCGCGGGGGCCAGTTGGAGAATGCCTATCTCGGCAACGAGTACGTCGACTTCGCGGAGTCAGCCGCCGTCCGCGGGAAGCTGCTTTTCACGCCGAGCGAGCGACTGTCGATCGACCTGCGCGCGCAGTACCTTGACCAGACGGAGGGGTCGGGCTACTTCACGCCCGGCAGCGACTTCTTCCTGCCCCTGCCGGCGCCGAACCCGCCGATCGTCGTTGACGTCCCGGAGTTCGAGATACAGTCGAACAGGATCGGGGAGTCGGTGGTTCGTTCCGGTGAGGTGTCGGCGAAGGTGGACTATGAACTCGGCTGGGCGACGCTGACATCGGTCAGTTCGTTCACCGACGTCGATTCGGGCAACGACCAGGACCTCGACCAGACCTTCGTCGAGGCCATCGACATCGTCGTGATCGACGAGTCGGAGACCTTTGCCCAGGAGCTCAGGCTCGTGTCGCCGTCCGGGCAACGCCTGCGCTGGGCGGCCGGCGTCTCCTACTTCGGCCAGGATCGTTTCCGCTCGCTGGCCACGACGTTCCTTGGCGCGCCGGTGCCGGCGGCGGCGCAGGACCTCAAACTCGAGAACCTCGCGGTCTTCGGCAATCTCAGCTACGACATCGATGAGGATCTCGAGTTGACGCTGGCGTTTCGCTGGGACGAGGAAACGCCCGAGGACGTTACGCAGGGGCGGAGCAGGACATTCAGCGAACTCCAGCCCAAGGCCAGTCTCGCCTATCGGTTCCATGAGGACCTGCTCGGGTACGTCACGATAGGGAAGGGCTTTCGCGCCGGCGGCTTCAACAACCTGGCCCCCGGCAGCAACTTCCAGCCGGGTTTCGATCGCGAGTCGCTGGTCAGCTATGAGACGGGACTGAAGACGAGTGCCTTCGGCGGGCGCCTGCGCGCCGGCATGTCCCTGTTCTTCATCGACTACGAGGACCAGCAGTTCTTCCTGTTCGACCAGACCGGGACGCAGGCGAACATCAACGTGCCGAAGAGCGAGATCGCCGGCGGCGAAATCGAGCTCACGGCTCAGCCCGTCGATTCACTGCTCGTGAACGTGGGTTTCGGTTTCACGTCCAGTGAGATCGTCGAGTACGAGGACATTCCCGGCGTGCTCGTACCCGCGAGCCGAATCATCGGACGCGAAGTGCCCGGTGCGCCGGTCATTTCGGCTAACCTCGGCCTGCAGCACACCGCGGCATTCGCCAACGGACTCGATCTCGTCAGCCGTTTCGACGCGGAGTATCGCGGCAAGACCTACTGGACGCTCGACAACGAGAACGTCCAGTCGGCGTATACGCTGGTCAACGGGAGCGTCGGGCTCGAGGGCGAACGCTGGGGTGCGCGGCTGTTCGTGAACAACCTGTTCGATGAGGACTACATTGAATGGTATTTCGGCGCCCGCTTCATCGGGTTGCCGGCGGACATCGCATGGCCCAGCCAGCCCCGCCAGGCCGGCGTAGAGCTATCGTTCCGCTACTAGTCGCGGCTCAGTTGTCGGAGTCTTTCATGGTCGGAAAACGCCCCGTCTTTTCGAGGCGCTGTTCCCGTGTCAGCTCGCGGGGATGCATCGCGCGGCGCCGACCGTCCATGTAGTGGGCTATGGTGAGCAGCGGGTGGCGCAGCAGCATGCGCGGTCCCGAGAAGCGCATGATGGCCTTGGCCTGGGCGCGGAAATGCGGCTTGTAACAATGCACGGGGCAGTTGGCACACGTCGGCTTGTCTTCGCCGTACGGGCACTTCTCGAGACGCACGTTGGCGTAGTCGAGAAACTGCGCGCATTCCTCGCAAAGATCGCCGTTGGTTTGGTGATGGGCGGCGCAATAGATCCGTACCATCTTATCCATCGTTCGTGATTCGCGATCGAGGTGACCGGACATCCAGTAGTTCCTGCGTGCCTTGTTCGAATACCCGGAGTATACGACAACAGCGTCCGGCTGAGGGCCACTCGGCGCCGTTGCGCGGCGCGGACACGACTGAGAGAATCGGCCGGGGACCCAGCAACGAGGCTCACATCTCATGAAGCAACTCATCGCTTTTTGCTTGCTCGCGCTGGTCGTGAGCACGAGCGCGATCCCGGCGCCGTCATTCGCAGCAGACGAGGCATCCCTGACGGTGCTGATCACCGGCGCCAACCGCGGTCTTGGTCTCGAGTTTGCCCGGCAATACCGTGAGGCCGGGTGGCACGTCATAGGCACCGCGCGCAAACCGGATGCCGCGACGGACCTCCGGGAACTCGGTGTGACGGTGCTGCAACTCGACGTAACCGATGGTGACAGTGTCGCTCGACTCGCCGGGAACCTCGAAGATCAGCCCATCGACATGCTGATCAACAATGCCGGCATTCTGCCCGCGCAGGACACGTTGCCGGAGACCAGCATTGAAACGGTTGCCCGGATTCTCGATGTCAATACGCTCGGTCCGTTGCGAGTGACGCAGGCGTTGTTGCCGAACCTTGCGGAGGGCGACCGCAAGACGATTGTCAATATCACCAGTGGTCTGGGCAGCATTACGCGGAATCAGTCCGGCCGGTTCTATGGTTACCGGGAAAGCAAAGCGGCTCTCAACATGTCTTCAAGATCGATGGCGGCGGAGCTGCGCGGCGACGGATTCATAGTGGTTGCGATGGACCCGGGCTGGGTGCAGACCGACATGGGCGGTGCGAATGCGACGCTAACGCCCGAGCAGTCGATCAGCGGCATGCGGTCCGTCATCGACAGCTTGACCGTGGAGGACACCGGAACGTATCGGAGGTACGACGGGGCCAGCGTACCCTGGTAAGAGGAATACGGTATCAGCGTTCCCATCGGTAATCGCGGCGCGCGGGAGGACGCAGGATGACGGTCCGGTACATGCAGCGTTTCTTCGAGCCGAGGTCGATTGCGGTGATCGGCGCCTCGGAAAGGCAGAACAGTCTGGGCGGCGTCGTCCTCGAAAACCTGCTTGCCAGTGGATTCAAGGGGCGGCTGTTCGCCGTGAACCCGAAAGGCGCTCCGGCGGGATGACGCTCCCCGCAGCTCCCTCAGGTATTGTTTGAGGATGGTGATTTCACCGTCAAACCCCTTGTCCCGGATCTGCTTCAGG
>JANQGP010000152.1 GCA_028277265.1 Woeseiaceae bacterium
ATCCACTGGCGAATGACGTCGATGTCGCCTTGCGCCAGGGGCGCGCCCGGCGGCATGCGCTGGCCGAAGATGCCGGCGGCGCCTTCCAGCTTGCGGATCAGGTAGCTCGCGTCCGGGTCGCCCGGTGCGACGAGCATGACGTTCATCTGCCCGGTCTGGTTACTGAATTGGCCGACCAGCTCGAGGAAGCTGGTATCGGCATTCTGCAACGACAACCCGGCGGCCTGGGTGGTGTTGTCATGGCAGCCGGCCGTCGCACACGACGGCGAGAAGACATTGGCCTGTATTTCATCGAGCGTCGGCCCGAAAGCAACCGGCGGCGCCATGATCGTGAACGGGCCGACGAAGTCGCCCCCGGCCTGGCCGTCGCCGGACGGGAACGATCCTGAATACTCGCCGTCCAGCGCATTGGCTTCGATGTCCATGACGAACGATGCACCGGAGCCGAGCAGGAGAACTCGGTAGTTGCCGTCGGGGAGAACGATGCCGGTCAGGTCCATGACCGCGCTCTGCCGGTTTCCGGTCGGAACGGTAACGGACGCCACGGCTATGTCGACGCCATTGCCGTCTTCGAGAATGAACGTGTTTGCGTTCACGGTCGAGACGTCCAGCTCACGGTCGAAACCGGCGATGATCTGGGCCGGGGCCGCATCGAGCGTGCTGTTCGGCATCACCGACAGCGTCGTCACACGAATTGGCGCGGCAGGTGCTGCCGCCGTATCGTCGATGGCGCCCGCGGCGACCCACTGGCGAATCGTGGCGATGTCGGCATCGGGCAGCGCGCCGCTCGGCGGCATCACGGTACCCGAGCCGGCCGTTCCTTCGAGCTTCTGGATCAGGTAGCTCATGTCCGGGTTCGACGGATTGACACGCTGTATGCCGGCATCCTGCGAACTTGCGACACCGACCAGCATCGCGTAACTGTTGGCCGCCTCGAGGTTCAGGCCGGCTGCCGGGTTGGCGCCTGAGTGGCATCCCGAGGTCGCGCACGTGGGTGTGAACACGGCCGCCTGGATTTCCGAGAAGTTCGCGCCGAAACCGGAACCGCTTCCGCCGCCGGAACCTCCGCCCGAGCCGCCGCCGGAACCTCCGCCCGAACCTCCGCCCGAACCACCGCCCGAACCGCCGCCCGAACCGCCGGTGTTACCGCCGCCGGCATTGAGGTCGGCAATGGCCTTGTCGTAGGAGGTCTCGTAGCATGCGCCGAGCATCGCGGCCGCCGCCAGCCATGGCAGAACGAACCACGCCTTTCGCACACGGATTGCATCCCGGTTCCTCATGCCGCACACCTTCAATACGCCGACTTATCATGATAGTCGTCGAGCCTCTCAAAGATGTGACGTTGATCGCATTACAGCGGCTTCAGCAAGACGCTCGTTGTCGCCGTTAGGCGACACCCGGGCGTTTCACACGATCAATCGCCGTCGCGGCTCCTCAGTCTGCGTACCTCGCTCGCCAGATCGTCTATCTTGCGCGCCAGCACCTCGCGTTCGTCGTGTGCGATCTCCGCCGTCTCGTGTATCTCGTCGCTCGTCTCGGCGCTCAGCATGTGCATGGAGTTGACGATCAGGGCAATGAAGAGGTTCAGCACGGTAAAACTCGTTACGACGATGAACGGCACGAAGAAGGTCCAGGCATGCGGGTACACCTCCATGACGGGCCGCACGATGCCCATCGACCAGCTCTCGAGCGTCATGATCTGGAACAGGCTGAACATGGACGCACCGACGTTACCGAACCAGTCCGGAAAGGCCGTGCCGAACAGGCTGGTCGCCATCACGGCGGCGATGTAATAGACCAGCAACAGGACCAGGACGATCGAACCCATGCCCGGGAGCGCGTTGATGAGCGCGCCGACGACTCTGCGCATCGAGGGCACGACCGAGACGATTCGCAGCACTCGCATGATGCGGAGCGCGCGCATGACCGAAAACGGACCCGCAGACGGGATCCAAGCGATCGTCACGATCGTTAAATCGAACAGGTTCCAGCCGTCCCGGAAGAAGCGCGCCCGGTAGACGCCCAGCTTGAGCAATAGCTCGACCGTGAAGATCCACAGCGCCGCGCGATCGATGACGTGCAGCAACGATCCCGTGTAGCCGACGATCGTTGGCGACGTCTCGAGCCCGAGCGTAATGGCATTGACGATAATGACTGTCGTCACGAAGACCTGGAATGCGCGAGACTCGACGAAGTTACGAAGTCCGCTCTTGCGTGTAACGGCGCCCGTCCGGCTGTCCATTGCTCAAACCCTCGATAAACGAACTGCGTATCTTAAGTCAGAAACGAGTTGAAACAGACTTCCCCGGGTCGTGAAGGCACAATCTTCCATCGGAGGATTCACGAAATGGCCGGCAAGATCGTCATTGAGCGAAGTGAGAACGGCCCGAAAGGCCGTTACGAGGCACGCGTTGAAGGCTGTGAGGGCGTCGGCGAACTCACCTATTCGCGCCTGTCGGAGACGAAGATCATCGCCGACCACACCGGCGTCGACGAAAGTCTGCGAGGCACCGGGGTAGGAAAAGCGCTGGTCGAGCGCCTGATCGCCGATGCACGCAAAGACGGCTTCAGGATCGTGCCCTTGTGCCCCTACGTAAAGGCGCTGTACGGGCGCCATCCCGAATGGTCGGATGTGATGGACGGATGATGGGCCGCACGAAACCGATAAACGACTGGCCGGCAATCCCGTTTGCCGAGTGGCGGGATACCGCGGCGGCACTGCATCTTTTCACGCAGATCGTCGGCAAGTACAGGCTGGCCCACAGCCCGTGGATAAATCACTCCTGGCACGCGACGCTGTACGTAACGCCCCGTGGCCTGACGACCTCGATGATCCCCGACGGGACCGGGGGGCTGGAGATTACCTTCGACTTCGTCGATCACTCCGTTCGTGGCCAGTCCGGCGCCGGCGCAACCTCGAGTTTCGCGCTGGAACCGATGTCCGTGGCATCGTTTCATTCGAAGTTCATCGACCTGGTTTCCGAACTCGGCGGGCGGCCGAGCTTCCACGGCCGGCCGAACGAACTGCCCGATCCGGTACCCTTTGTCGAGGATCGCGCGGAGCGCCCTTACGACGCGGATGCCGCCGCCCGTTTCCATCGCGCGCTCGTCTGCGTCAATCGCACGTTCCAGGATTTCCGGACGGGCTTTCGCGGCAAAGTCAGCCCGGTCCATCTCTTCTGGGGCAGCTTCGATCTCGCGGTAACCCGCTTCTCGGGCCGACCCGCGCCCCTGCATCCGGGAGGGATTCCGAATCTCCCGGACAACGTGACCCAGGAGGCCTACTCGCACGAAGTTGCCTCCGCCGGGTTCTGGCCCGGCGGCGGCCCGGCCGACGATGCGGCTTTCTATGCTTACGCCTATCCGGCTCCTGAGGGGTTCGCCGAGGCGGACGTCCTGCCGGGCGAGGCCCGGTACGATGCGGATTTCGGCGAATTCATCCTGCCCTACGACGTCGTGCGCACATCGGCGAATCCGGATCAGGTGCTGCACGACTTCCTGGAGACGACGTATAGAGCCGCGGCAACGCTCGGCAACTGGGACAACGCGCTCGAATGCGAGCGTGGCCTGATCGGTAAACCGCCTTCCATCGATCCGCCCGACCCGGCGGCTACTGCAGCCGGTACTGCCTCGGCGTCTGTCCCGTCTTCTTCCTGAACGCCTTGGTGAATGCGAGATCGGACTCGTAGCCCGCGCGTTGCGCCACTTCGTAAACGGGCAACGCCGTATCGCGCAGCAGTTGCCTGGCCCGCTGCATGCGCAGCGAGGTCAGGTACTGGAACACGGTTTCTCCGACGAGACCCTTGAACCGCTTGGCAAAGGCCGCGCGCGAGGAGCCGACCGACTGCGCCAGCTCCTCGATGGTCCAGGGCTTCTCCGGATGCTCGTGAAGGTATTGCAAAGCCTTCGATACCGACTTGTCGCGCAACGCCTTGAGGAACGGACTGCCTTCTTCCCGGCAGAAATTGATGCGAATGAGTTCGACGAGCACGACTTCGGTCAGTTTGTTGACGATGATCTCCGACCCCGGCCCACGCGCCATGAATTCCGCGCTGAGTTGATCGAACGTCCCTTTGAGGAACGGATGCCGGACAAGCTCTTCCTGGCGGACGATCGTCAGGTCCGGGATGACATCGAGCAAGGGGGTCGGCGTATCGGCGACGAAGTCACTGTAACCGCACAACAGCAACGTGCCCGCGCTGCTCCCCCGTTCGGCAGGCCCGGGCGGCTCGCTGCTGAGCACGTGGTCGACGCCCGGACCCAGGAAAATCAGATCGCCCGGACCGAGGTATTCGGTTCGGTCGTGAACCGTCGCCCAGCATTCGCCTCGCCGTATCATGTGAAAGCCCGCGCTGGCCGTAGCACCGAATTCCTTGGTCCACGGCGGCTCCAGCGTATCGCAAAAGTACACGCTGGCCTCGACCCGCATCGCGCGCAGAATGTCGCTCAGTACCTCCATATCGGCCACATTGTAGACGATCGATATGGAAATTCAAGACTTATAGCTATAGAAAGTATTACATACGAGGACTACTGTACGCCTCCAGTCTGAACCAACCCGAGGAAACGAACATGGCCAAAGTCGAGATTTACACGAAGGACTACTGCCCGTACTGCAAGCGCGCCAAGCAACTGCTTACGACGAAAGGCATCAGTTTCGAGGAATACGACGTGACGAACGACGCCGCCGGACAGCGCGACATGATTCAGCGTTCCGAGCGTCGCACGGTTCCGCAGATCTTCATCGACGGATACCACGTCGGCGGCAGCGACGACCTCATCGAGGCCAACCGCACGGGACGACTCGATCAGCTCCTGGCGGGGAAGACCGCCGCTTAGTCGGGGATTCCCATGCAGCGGCAACGGGGCCGGCGAATGCCGGCCCTGCTCTTTCAGCCGTCGTCGGACGCCTTCGATGTTTCCGCGTCGACGTCTTCCGCCGTCGGCGGCACCCACCCGCGATCGAGCCGCGTTGCAAACGCAGCGGCGTTGCCCTGCATGGCCTCGGCTTGGCGGTCCAGGTACTCTCGTGTTCGTCGCACGTATTCCTCGTTCTCGTGGGCAGGAATGTCGGGGTCGTAACTCGAGGCCAGGGCGAACATCTGCTTGCCGTCATTGATCACGAAACCGCGTACCTGGCGTTCCGCGTCATAGGGGTGCACGCCGAGCGCCTCGAGCGCCGAACGGCCGGCGCGAACCGAGCTGTCGAAGGTGTCTCGAATGATGTCGCGGCAACCGGCACTCCAGAGCTCGTAAACGTGATGTCGATCCACCGCGCGCGCGACGATGTAGACGTGCGGGTAGCTCTCGGTGACGTAGTGCACGAGCTCTGTCGCGCTCTCCCTGTCGTCGATTGCGATGACCAGCATACGCGCTTCCTCGATGCCGGCCGCGTGCAGCAAATCCGGCCTCATCGCGTCTCCGAAGAACACCTTCACGCCGAAGGCACGCAGCATGTCGAGCTGCTCGGACTGGTAGTCGAGTACGACCGTCTTGAACCCTGCCGACAGCAGGATTCGGTTGACGATACCGCCGAAGCGGCCGTGCCCTGCGATGATGACCTTGCCCGTCTCGTCGATCTCGTCCGGTTCCCGGTCCTGCGATTCGGCGAACAGCCGCGTGATCCACTTCTCGTAGACGATGAACAACAGCGGCGTGAGCAACATCGACAATGCGACGACGAGCAGCAGACGCTCGGCAAGCGCGGGTGGAATCACCGAACTCGCGACGGAGAAACTCAACAGCACGAAGCCGAATTCACCGGCCTGCGCGAGCCCGAGGGAGAACAGCCAGCGGTCTGCCCCGCCGATCCTGAATACGCGACCCAGCCCGTAGAGCACCAGCGCCTTCAGCGCGATAAGGCCGAACGTCAGACCGAGCATCTCGCCGAGATTGTTCAGCAACAGGTCGAACTCGATCGCGGCCCCGACCGTGATGAAGAAGACACCGAGCAACAAGCCCTTGAACGGATCGATGTTGCTTTCCAGCTCGTGGCGGTATTCGCTGTTCGCAAGGACGACGCCGGCAAGAAAGGTACCGAGCGCCGGGGACAGGCCCACGACCACCATGAGCAGGGCGATCGCAATGACCAGGAGCAACGCCGTTGCCGTAAACAACTCGCGCAGGCGGGCGACGGCGATGAACCGGAAGATCGGGCGCGTCAGGTAGCTGCCGACAATGACGACGAAGGCAATAGCCGCGACCGTCACCAACGCGCGCTGCCAGCCGTTCAGGCGATCGACGAGGCTGAGGGATGCATGTCCATCGTCGGCAGCCGCGTGGGTCGCGGCGGCGATCTCCTGAAGCTCGGGCAGTGCCAGCAACGGAATGAACGCCAGCATCGGAATGACCGCGATGTCCTGGGACAACAGGACCGCGAAACTCGACTGCCCGCCATCGCTTTTCATCAGGCCCTTCTCGTTCAGGGTCTGGAGTACGATCGCGGTCGATGACAGCGAGAAGACCAGCCCGATTGCCAGCGCGATCGACCAGGACTGGCCAAGGAGCATCGCGATTCCCATGATGAGGGCCGCCGTGACCCCGACCTGCAGGCCACCGAGGCCGAGAAGCCGGTCGCGCATGGCCCACAACATACGCGGCTCGAGTTCGAGGCCGACCAGGAACAGCATCATCACGACGCCGAACTCGGCGAAATGCTGGATGCTGACCACGTCGACGTGCAGCAGGTCGAGGATCGGGGCGATCGCAATGCCCGCCAGCAGATAACCGAGCACCGAGCCGAGTCCGAGTCGTGACGCAATCGGCACGGCAATGACGCCGGCAATCAGGAAGAGGAAAGCGAGCAGCAGGAAACCGTCCAAGATCAGCTCTCCTTCCGGATCGGCAACGACGCATAGCCATGGACCGTATCCGCATCGCCGACAGCCCAGTCGTACCGGTCATCGCGAATCGACCTTAGCAGCCGTTCATAGCCCTCGACATGAGGCTCGACCTCGCCTGCGGAGGGGGCCTTGAGCGCGGAATACAGTACATACGGCGGTGGAAAGCGCATGCTGCAGAGATTGGCAGTCTGCTCGAGCGGACGCAGGAATTCCCGCAACGGGTAACGCTGGTAGCCGCCGGTCGAATACGCTTCTTCCGGGCCCGCAGCCGTAATCGCCAGCATCATGGTCTTGCCGGCAAGCTTGTCGCCGCCGGCGCCGTAGGCGAATCCATGCTCGAGCACGATGTCCTGCCACTCCTTGAGGATTGACGGCGTCGAGTACCAGAACAGCGGGAACTGGAACAGGACGACATCGTGGTCGAGCAGGCGCTGTTGTTCGATATCCACGTTGATATCGAAGCGGGGATAGTCGCCGTACAGATCGACATAGGTAACGCCGTCGACTTCCCGCGCCACGCGGGACATGGCGCAATTGACCTGCGAGTACTTGTGGCCGGGATGGGCGAAATAGACGATGAGCCTTGCCATCAGTTCGTCAGTTCCGCCGTGCCGGATACGGCAGTTTCGGTCAGCTCAGGCACGGGCGGGCAACGGCACACGGAAGAACAGCGTGTAGAGCACCGGCACGACGAGCAGGGTCAGTGCCGTGGCAAACGCCAGCCCGAATATGATCGTAATGGCCATCGGCATGAACATCGCCGTACCGCCCCAGAGCAGCGGCGTCATGCCCAGAACGGTCGTCGCCGTGGTGAGCAGGATCGGCCGCATGCGCTGCTGCGCAGCGTAGAAGACCGCATCGGCCGGCGATCTGCCGAACTCGTTTATCTCGATCGCTATGCGGTCCAGCAGCACGATGGCATTGTTGATGATGATGCCGGACAGCGAGATCAACCCGAGAATCGTGAAGAACCCGAATGTCGAGTCCGCCACGAGCAGACCGAAGGTGACGCCGATCAGTCCGAGCGGAATCGTGGTCAGGATGATGACCGGCCTGCGGATCGAATTGAACTGCGCGACCAGAAGCAGCAGGATCAGCATCGCCGCGGTGGGCAGTTCCGCCGCGATCGATGCGTTGGCGTCGCCCGACTCCTCGGTCTCACCGCCGATCTCGTACTCATGGCCACTCGGCCATTGCCGTTGCCTCTCGGCGAGCCACGGCCGCAAATCGGCGACGACTTCCGCGGGAGTCACACTCGGGAAAAGCTGTACGTTCAGCGACAGTGTGCGTTCCCGGTCCCGTCGTTCGATGACGCCGGGCTCGAAATCGAGCACCGCGTCGGCCACCTGCTTGAGCGGCACGTGCTGACCGGTGCTCTGCGAGAACACCGTGAGCCCTTCGAGCTTGCTGATGTCCTGTCGATCGGCGGCAATCGTGCGCAGCGTGACCGGAATGATGTCGTCGCCTTCGCGATACTGCGTCAGATCGATGCCGGTCAGGCTCGCCTGCAGTGAATAGGCGACGTCCTCGCTCGTAACGCCCGCGCGCCGCGCGAGCTCCTGGTTGACGCGAATCCGGAGCTTTTTCGTCTGCAGTCCCCAGGTGTTCTTGACTGACGAGACACCGGGCATTTCGTAGAGGAAGCCCGTGACCTCGTCCGCCATTCGGTACAGCGTGTCGAAGTCCGAACCCGACAACCGGACGATGATCGGGTAGTCGACGGGAGGGCCGTTGCCGACACGCTTTATCTGCGCGGCGAGATCCGGATGCTCCGCCCGCACGAATCGCTCGATACTGGCTATCACTTCCTCCACGTCCCCGCCGTCGAACGTGTTTGCGATCAGGAACGTGTTGGCGGGATTCGGATTGGGTGGATTCAGAGCCAGCATGAAACGCGGTCCGCCCTCACCGATGAACGTCAGCCAGTTACGCACCTTCGCGTCATCCCCCTCGAAATACTGCTCGCTGACAAACCGGTCCACGCTGCCGATGATTTCCTGACTCGCCTCGATCGAAGTACCGAGGGGCATCTCGAGTTTGGCGGTGAAGACCGGATCTTCGGACGGCGCGATGAATTCCTGGCGCACGAGACCCATGCCGACAATGGCAATGGCGAACAGGCCCGCGATGAGCATCAGGAACCGGTAGGGATTGTAGACCGAGGACGTCAGCAACCCCCGGTACACGCCGTACCAGCGTCCGTCGAACGCCTCATCCCGCG
>JANQGP010000156.1 GCA_028277265.1 Woeseiaceae bacterium
GGCAGGATCTGTAACTGCGAAGAAAGCAGGTTCATTCCGAGGCCGCCGCAGGCGGCCGACATAACTGAGCGGCGTCAGCCGCGAAGGCCATCCTGCCCCCGCTGCCACCTTTATAGCCTCAGGTTTTCGCCTGGGGCATTTTTTTGCTCCCAATTGCTTCCTTTAATGTTGACGTCCGGATATGGCCGAAAAACGCCGCCGGTTGTCACTTGCACGCCACGAGAAGGAACAACCGATTACCATCCATGGCTTAAGTGGGGCCTACATGCGCGGGCTCGCCTGCGCAAAGGTCCATTGATGCCCGCCAAGATCTTTAGCGGTAAACCAGCGAGCGCCGTGGTGTATGGGCTCTTCGACAATCTCGGCACCGCGCGCTTTCAGGCGCGTGTACTGTGCGTCTAAGTCATCAACAAAAATCCAAGGTGTGTGAGTCACGCCGCTGGACCTGCCAGATTGCTCAAACAAAATGAGCGAAGCGTTACCGATGTGAAATTCAATCCAGGTGTGGTCGGCAAATTTGTCTGGGATGTGCGAGGCGGGAGAAAAGTCGAAGGTGTCGCGCAACCAGTGCGCTGCGGCAACGGGGTCGTCGTAATGTACGGCCAGGGCAAGCTTCGCCATCTGTATGGGTTCGTGCGCGGTGTGCTCGCGACGGTCCATCCAACGCGCAAGCCAGGTAGGTGTCACGCGAACCCACGCGGTGCTGCCGCGGTCTTCGCCGTTGATGGTTGCGGTGACCGTCACACGCGTGCCCGCGCCGTTGGGTTCGAACAACACTTCGGTGAGCACATCGTCAATCGAGCTTTGCCAGGCCACGCGTTCGCCGGGTTGCCAATCGGTAATGGTCGCAAGCTCGAGACCGTCGCACGCGTTCAGGTCATACACCTCTAGCACACGCCCGCCAAGCCGAGGCTCAATGCGTATTTCGTAGGCGCGGGTGGAATCGTGAAAGTTGATGGGCCCCTGCAGCCACCAACAGTGCACCTCTTCGACAAATACTTTGAATGCCGTGGCCGGATCGACGGCGACGTCGACGGTAGATGAAATAGAGTTTGTCTCAGTCATGGGTTGCTCGCTCATTGATCTGTTCCTTACTTATTACCTTCACTTGATGTCTTTGCTGTCTGAATGTTCTGCTTGTTTTTCCACGTGTTCCTTAAATGACTGCAGCTGGGCGTTCCATTGCTTTTGCAGCTGCTCTAACCACCGGCGCACGTCGCTCATGGCGTTGGGCTGAAGGTGAAAGATGCGCGCCCGCGCGTCGTGGGCGGGGCGTTCATCGCGCGCGATACCTGCGTCTAGCAAGATGCGCAGGTGTTTACTCATGCGCGATCGGGTCACGCCCGTGGCGTCGGCTAGGTCGCTCGCCCGGTGGGGCTGTTGCACCAAGAGCTCGACAATCGTGCGCCGCGTGGGGTCGGCTAAGGCATCGAGCTTGGTATCGAGAGTGGTCATTTGATTCATCATGTGAGAAATAGTTTCATAAATATGAAACTATTTCCACCCTCAGGATCATCGCCCAAATGACCGTTCGCGGAGTGGGAGGTCCAGTGACTACACGGCCACCAACGGCACGTCCAACACAATCAGTGGCTTACTAGGCCTTGCTAACGTACAAGGGCGCCCCCGCTACCAAAATCAATAGCCGGCCCTCGACAGAGGGGCGGCTTCTCTATTTCTGCCAATACTTACCGGAAATTGAGATTGTAGCGTGATGCGCAACACGCTATGCTTGACACGTGATCAAGTCGTTCAAGCACAAAGGCCTGAAGCGCTACTACGAGACAGGCAGTAAGTCCGGCATTCAGGCCAAACATGCCGCCCGACTTCGTTTGCAGTTAGCAGTCTTAGACACTTCTCGGGTGATTGATGACGTGGACGTGCCCGGATACCGGTTGCATCCACTCAAAGGGCGGGCCAAGAACCGCTGGTCAATTTGGGTCAGTGGAAACTGGAGGCTCACATTCGAATTCAGAGATGGCAATGCGTACGTGTTGGACTATGAGGACTACCATTGATGGCTATGCACAATCCACCGCACCCGGGCGAGTTTATCCGGGAAACATACATTGAGCCGTTCAATATCAGTATCAGGTCTCTGGCTGGGAACCTGGGCGTCGCTGCTTCCACTTTGGCGCGTGTCGTCGCCGAGCGCAGCGCGGTTAGTCCAGAGATGGCATTGCGTCTGTCAAAGGCACTTGGGCGCTCGCCTGAGAGCTGGCTGGCCATGCAGGACAATTACGATCTCTGGCAGGCGAAGAAAATCGCGAACCTCTCGAACGTCCACAAGGTTCGGTTTGCTGAAAATGCCTAGAGAATTCAGGTTACGATATCCAGTGCTGTAACCAATGCTTGATAGCGTTGGCTGCGAACCCCCGCTACCAAATGGAAATTGTACGCGATGATCTACATCGGTCCCACACTGTTCGCAGTTTCTGTCGTCTTAGTTCTAGGTGCGATTAACGAAGGATTAACGCGAAGCGCGGTTTGACGAGCGATGGACTCGATTGAGTTCCTTGGTACTTCTGCTCACTGCCGAATGCCGCAGCAGGGCTGTTTCCTCTCGACCGGATGAAATCAGTGACAAGCTGGCGTTGCCTTCAAAGGGTCGTTGGATGCAGGCGATGAGCGCGCTCGTGAGTATGCGAGTGCGTTGATCGCCGATATTGGGTGCAAATGATGTATATTTGTACCTGAATGCGGCGTAAATAGTAATGGGGGGCGGTCAGATGGCAGACGCAATCAACGCGGCATCACCGATCTGGATGCGAATCATCATTTCTATAACTATACTAGGCGGCATGCTGCTTGGTGGCGGCATTCTGCTTGCGGTTGTTGGCGATGCCGAGCAAACGACACTTGATCTTTTTGGCAACAAGCTTTCTTCAACCAGTGTTGGAGTGACACTTGCTTTCATTGGGGCTGTCATGGTGGTCGTGAGTATTAGACGTGTTCTGTCTTCTTTAGATGAGATCCTGCGTAGCATACAGCCGGATGATGTTAAGCAGTGATGACAGGTATAAACCGTTAGCGTCACGCTGGAAGCGAGTATCGATAGCGAAGCTGAATCCTGCGCTTCGTCATGCTGCTTACGGCCTAACGTGACCAATCGGCGAGAACAATAAATGAGCGTGGTCTGCATTGACTCCGAAAGCCACGCGTACCCGAATGCGGCCCGCGATGATAGTCCGCCATCCGTGTCATTACTCAGGTTCAAGTGATTGAACATGTCGATAACACAGGCAATGCGGTCAATTGCATCCAGACAGTCAAGCGCGCTGTGGGGACCGAATCGGTCGAAGAACGGGTGTTGCGGTATCGCGCCACCAGCGTCTGCGTCAACAGTCTTTGTGGTCTCAACCATGTCGGTCCTCTAAGTTAGTGAATGCATGCGGGGAGAACCGGCTTGCGATCCATGAGGTTAGAGATGCCGTCGCCGACAAAAAGGGACGTTTGTTGTACCGTCTTGTAACTCCAATAGCACGCCGCTGATCGGCTGAGATCCGTACGCCCAATGGCGCGTTCACCGCGAAAGTCGGCAATCTCAGGGCTTGACTGCAATATCGATGGCTCTCATCAGCGCCAAATAGTGACCAGATCCTGCCCCCGCTACCAAAAATGAAGAGAGCCGGTCCCAGCGGGATCGGCTTTTTAGTTCCTCTCTTCGGTTACTAAAGAAGCGGCTACTTCCGAGTAGCGAGTTCCTCTAGGATGCTCGGCAAGTCTCGTGATCCGTGCACGAAATCTATGACAATCAGCTGCGTCGGCGTGTTTCGATAGATAATGTAGTGCCGGCCTTGCCGGTAATAGTAAAGATCACTATCAGAGTTTCTAACTGGTACGAGGAGGCCGCATGGCCTGCCGTGCGGCGGGTCGCCGGAGGCCAAGGCTTTTAGACGATGAATAAGCTCACGCTCATAGCGACGTGCCTGATCGACGCCAAATTGATTGACGGTCCAAAGCGCAATGTCGGTTAGCCGGGCTTCCGCTTGCGGCGTCAGCCGGAACGGTTTCACGTCGATTGTCGCTCAACTGCCTGATCAAAGGCTCGACGCACCGCTTCCTCACCCGTCCCTGCAGCAAATTCCCCGGCGTCAGCTTGGTCCAGACCTCGCAAGACGCCCGAACGGATATCGTCCAGTTCGGCATCTTGCCTTGCACGCCGGTCTGCGAGGAGTCGGAGCCCTTCCCGCAGAACCTCGCTGGCGTTCTGATAACGGCCCTCGCGCACGAATTCGTCCACCAGTTGGCTCTGTTGATCGGTCAGAACGACGTTTCGGGTAGGCATTCGAATCTCCGGTAGCGGTTTGCGGAAATGATGCCAGACTTGGCATATATTGCCAATATCGTTAACTGGCCATTTCACCGAGTTTTGTTTCGCCTGTTTGGCATCGTAGTCGCCCGGCTCCTCACGGACGTGAAATACAGGTCTTTCGTCAAGGAATACGACGTTACTCGTCTTCATGCTTCTGGTCCTCGGGTTGGGGCCAGCGCAGGCACAAAAAACACGACGCCCGGGAAGGGCAATCGTGTTTCGCTCTGATAGCATGTCGTCAGCCATCGTCAGCACCTAACTTGCTGGCTGTGGTCAGGGCCGTCGAGGGGTTGCCGCCCCTCTTCGGTCCGATAATCATCTCGTACTGCGATCTCCGGTGCTGCGTGCTTCGCGCAGATTGGCAGAAGCGTCTAGAGACCCGGGAGCGATTCAAGGAGACAGCAGTGATTACTGTCGAAATTACAAATCCTGAAGCGATAGTGAATCAGCACAAAGGTTGGTTCACTGGTCTCGCAGGTACGGTCGCGGCCCGGCTCGGCATGATCGATCTGGCAGAGAAAGTGCAAAAGGCGATTGTCCAACGGTTGATAGAGGAGCTTGGAGCGGAGAATGTCCGAATTTCGGTAAGCGGTCCC
>JANQGP010000352.1 GCA_028277265.1 Woeseiaceae bacterium
CTCAACGGAGAAGAAGCCCTGAAAGAGGCGGCAGAAAAAGAAAGAGCCGGCATCCTTCGGATGGTAGAGATTCTCCAGGCGCACGGCTTGACCTGCGAAGTCGTCAGCATCGGGTCCACGCCAACCGCGTTTTCTATGCAGAAAGTGGATGGCATCACCGAGATTCGCGCTGGTGTGTTTCAGTTCTTCGACTTGTACCAGGCCGGAGTCGGCGTCTGCAGTGTAGACGACATCGCGCTGAGTGTTCTCACGACAGTCATCGGCCATCAGCGGCGAAAAGGCTGGACGATCACGGACAGCGGCTGGATGGCAATGTCGGCGGACCGTGGCACGGCAAGTCAAGCTGTAGACCAATTCTATGGCGTGGTATGCGATGTCCGTGGAAACGCGTTCGGCGACGTCGTCCTGCTACGAACCAACCAGGAACATGGCGTGATAGCGGCTCGCCCGGGAGCCGCCCGACCGGCCCCTGAACTGCCGGTAGGAACACGCGTCAGGATTCTGCCAAACCATGCCTGCGCGACCGCGGCGCAACACGACCGGTACGAGGTTGTCGACGGCGGCACCGAAATCGTCGACACTTGGCCACGCTTCGGTGGCTGGTAGCGGCAGTGGTGCTTCAGGAGGAACGGGGGAAGTGAATACTATGATGAAGGACGCTATTCGGATGGCCGCCGCCGGCATCGTTGCGATTGCCGTTGCGGGCTGCGGGAGCTTTTCCGGTCCCGCGTCGAGACTGTCCGCCGCAAGCCACGAAGTCTCGACGCCGGAGGGCGCCGCCCCGCCGCTGGTCGAGGGCAAAGGGCGGTTTGTGCTGACCGACTGGGGCGGTCCGCCGATTCCGGTCTGGACATACGTACCGACGCAGTCCGAGTCCGCCAGTCTCCCGATCGTCATCGTCATGCACGGTACCGGCCGGGATGCCGATCGTTATCGCGACGAATGGGCGGCGGTCGCGCAACTCGAGCGTTTCATCGTCGTGGCGCCGGAGTTCTCCAAGCGTCGATTCCCCGAGGCCGAAGGCTACAATCTCGGTAACGTCTTCGCGAAAGGACTTGCCGAGCGCAATCCCGAGGCCGAATGGGCGTTTTCGGCATTGGAGCCGCTATTTGACGCCGTGGTGCGGTCCATCGGCAGCTTGCAGAACACCTATACGCTGTTCGGTCATTCGGCCGGCTCTCAGTTCGTGCACCGATTCCTGCTCTATAAGCCGGATGCCCGCGTCGATCGGTATATTGCGGCGAACGCCGGCTGGTATACGATGCCGGACTTCAATACGCCTTACCCCTATGGACTCGCCGGGGCCGGTGTCGATGTCGAGGCGCTGAAAACGGCGTTTGAACGGGATGTCATCGTGTTGCTGGGAACGCTCGACAATGACCCGGCGCACCGTTCGCTGCGGCGTACGCCCGAGGCGGCGATACAGGGACCACATCGGTACGCGCGCGGACAGGCGTACTTTGCCGAGGCCGAAAAGGCGGCCGAAGCTCTGGGTGTTCCGTTCAACTGGCGTCTTAAATTCGTGGAAAATGCAAAGCACAGCAACGGCGAAATGGCGATAGGTGCAGCCGTTCTGATCAATCAGTAAAGCGAATTCGGCCATTGCCTGGGAGAAAGATCGTTGGCCGACCTCGTTGCAGGGTTCCGCGCCTCCAGGCCACGATCCTTGGTTTGTAACCAGGCGGCTCGCCATACGCTATCTGAATCATTCATCGATCAGTCGCAGACCAATCGCTCCGAAATTCGAACAGCTATAAACGTCTGCTTCCGTCCGCCGCGAATAGCTGCTTCGCGAAAGAGTCGCCGTTGGGATGCTATGAGATCGTACGCCCCAGTTCCTTCTTCGTAACGCCAAGTGCAAGCAGCGATTTTACGAGCAAATCGATCGATACGGTCGGATCACCTGCTTCCATTTTCGCGACCCGGGATTGGCTGGACTCAATCGCTTTGGCCAACTCGGCTTGAGTGAGCTTTTCACGCCGCCGGCGCTCTCTGAGCTTCTCACTTAGCGCAAGCTTCATCTCGATATAGGCAGATTCTTCCGCTGAAAGATCCAGGAACTCGGCAACAGAACCCGTCTTCCAGCCTTTCTTCGCCAGTCTTTCTTTCTTGAGCTTATGCATCGTCATACTCTCGAAGTCTCGCTTTGCAGGTGTCAATGACGCTCTTTGGCGTTTTGCCGGTCTTCTTGGAGAAGACCTCCACGATCACAATTGCATCCTCATCAATTCGATAAACAATTCGCCAACTCACATTGTCGTCCGGGATACGCAATTCGTGGCATCTTCGCCCAATTGATGGCATAGGGCGAGAATGCGGCATGGCAATCTTCTCGCCTCGGTGCAAGAGTCGTAGAAGAAATCCTGCCTGCAGCCTCGCCATCTTGGAGAACGGAGGTGTCTTGACCTCTCCACGCATCCATACAAGTCGCTTATCCTTTGGACCCATTGTGTGGCACATTATATGTCAGGTCTGACATATTGTAAATGTAAACGGATGGGGTGACCGATGGGGTGTCGGCAACGAAAATGTAGCGTTGAGACGGCGATTCACGCTTCTCGGCGGCGTTTGACGGCAAAAAGAGGTAAGGGCGCGCTGAATTCACAAGACCTAATAGGGAAGGTCTGTTCACTGGGCGGATAGTTGCGCGAGATTTGCGTGCGAGTCGACGACCTGGTTGGTAACCAGCACGTCGCCCGTACAATCTATGTAGACTCAGGCCGGTTCCCCTGAATACTGCGGTGGTCCCCGGAGCTGCCAAATAATGTTTGAGGCACTGGCCGATCCGGCTCACGATCAACACGAAGAAGAGAAACCGATGCCAATAAGCGCTGCGCGGTCATGAATAGCAAATCGTTGAGCTGGCCGGAAATCCTCGCGCGGGTCGCCGAGCAATCCAGATCACTGGGGTTTGACCTTGTCGGGGCCCTGCCCATCGGGGCGTACAACCGGATGGTGGACGAGAGTGCTCGTATCGCCGATCTGGGCGATGCGAGAAACCTGGCGCTCGTCATCGCCAACACGAAGACGTTGTGGCCGGTGTTCATGCAGCACTTGCGGCAGAACCCGGAATGCCTGCAACGTCCCGATCCACTCGACCGCTATGTCGAGTCGTGTTTATCGGCGATGTTTGCAGAGCTTCCCGTACGTGCGCAGTTGCGTTGGGCGCACAAGCCGGAGCCCGCGCACGTATCGATGCAGACGCTCGCGCAACTCGCCGGAATCGGTTACAGGAACGATAGTCACCTGGTGGTTCATCCGGTTTATGGCCAGTGGGTCGCATTGCGCGCGGTCGCGGTGCTGCCAGTGCACGGCCCGGACGAGGCGTTCGAGTGGACCGATCCTCCGTGCGCGTCGTGCTCGACCGGGTGCGGGCCCGCTTTGACCGCGGCAACGGAAGGCGCGGGGTACCCCATGGGGCATGCGACAGTGCGCGAAAACTGGATGTCGTGGGTGGCAATTCGCGATGCCTGTCCGCTCGGCAAGGCTCACCGATACTCGGAAGAACAGATCCGCTACCACTATACGAAAGACATCCGTTTGCTCGAAGAAAATGCCGTGGGAGAG
>JANQGP010000391.1 GCA_028277265.1 Woeseiaceae bacterium
GCGCGGCACCTTGAGATCGAGATGGCTGACCGCCTTGAGGTCGCCGAAGTGTTTCGACAGTCCGTGTGCTTCGGTTGCGAATTCGCCGGACATCGATGACCTCAGTCGGCTACGAATTCGACTTCGACCGGCACGCCGTCGGGCAGGCGGCCGCCGTTCCTCTCGAATTCGATCTTGGCGACGTAAGTCAGCCTGCCGCGATCGCGCTCGGTCAACGCGAAGTACGGCGTGAACGCGGCCTCGCTGGCGACCCACCGCACCCGCCCGTCGACAGGGTCCTCGAGGCCATCGACGAAAACGCGTGCGGCTGCGCCGGCCCGTACGTGCACGCGCATCGCTTCGGGCACGTAGACACGCGCGTAAGGCTGCGTGCCGCCGAGAACGATCATGACGGGCTGTCCGGGCGTCGGGCGTTCCCCGAGCTCGAACAGCCGGCTGTCGGCGATGCCGTCGACCGGCGCGCGCAGCGTATGGCGGTCGAGATCGACCTGTGCCGCGTCACGTCGTGCGGCCGCCTGTTTGACGGCCTGTTCCGCCTGGGCCAGTTCTTCGATCGTGGTGCCGGTCAGCAGTTCCTCGAGTTGCGCGAGCCGCAGTTTGGCGTTCGCCTGGGCCGCATCGAGTGCCGCCTGAGCGCGGTCGAGCTGGTCCGGGGAGGCGAGGCCAAGCGTGTGAATCTCGCGGATGCGCTCGAGTTCGCTGTCGCGAAACGCGAGATCCCGGTTGGCACCTTCGACATTGGCCCGGGCGGCCGCGATCATCTCCGTCCGTGGGCCGCGAACGAGTTCGTCGAGGCGGGCTTGTGCCTGGCCGAGCAACGCATCGGCCTCGGCAAGTCGCGCCGCGGCACGGGCATCGTCCTGCACGACAAGGACGTCGCCGGCGGCAACGACGGCGCCTTCCGGGACTGCGATACGCGTGATCGGCTCGCCGGACTCCGCCGACAACTCGATGCGGTCGGACGCCAGCTGACCGACGACGCGGCCGGCCTGGTCGTCGGAACCACAGGCCGGGACGACGAGCAGGCAGGCGAGGCAGATGAGTGTTCGCTTCATGTCGCTACTCCGCTCACGCCTTGATCCGGGTGAGCAACAGGTCAATCTGGTTTTCCATCAGGCGGTCCGTGTCGAGCGGCTTGTCGGTAAAGACCAGCCGCCAGATCATCGACAGCATCATCGGCGCGAGGAAAAGCTGCGGCTGCAGGTCGCGTGCTTCGGGCCTGAATTCGCCGCGTTCGACGCCCCGTTCGAGGAACCGTGAAATCGCGGCGAGCCCGCGCGCGACCACGTTGTCGTAGTAGTAATCGATCAGGTCGGGGTGGCGCCGGCCCTCCGAGATCAGGAGCCGGATGACGATGGCGATCGGGGAGCCCGGTACCCGCTTCATGAAGTCGAGCATCGGTCCGCGAATGAACGCCTCGGACGACAGCTCGGTCGATTCCACGTCCGCGAGCAGCGCATCCACCCGGCGCACGACGACGTTCTTGACCACGGCCTTGAACAGGTCTTCCTTGGTCTTGTAATAGAGGTAAGTCAGGCCCTTGCTGATGCCGGCACGCTTTGCGACGTCGTCGATACGGGTGGCCGCATAGCCTTTTTCGGCGAAGGCCTCGAACGCCGCATCGGCGATCTCGCGCGGCCGGTCTTCCTTGCGGCGCTGGTACTTGGGCTGGCTGGCCATGTCGCGTCTCTTTACTGACCCATGAGTCATTAATTATAATTGCTGACCCG
>JANQGP010000134.1 GCA_028277265.1 Woeseiaceae bacterium
CTCATGGCCCGCCACGCGTTCGATGCCGTGCTGCTCGACATGAACTTCGGTCCCGGTGAGTCGTCCGGCCAGCAGGGGCTGCACTGGCTCGGTCGAATCGTCGGGATCGATCCCGACGCCGTGGTGGTCATGATCACGGCCCACGGCAATGTCGACAACGCGGTGGAAGCGATGAAACGCGGCGCGATGGATTTCATCACCAAGCCCTGGCAGAACGAAAAAGTCGTCGCAACCGTCTCCGCAGCGGTCGAGCTCCGGCGCAGCCGAGCGGAGGCTGCGTCGTTGCGCAGCGCCAACAAGGGTCTGCGCGACGCGACCGGTCTCGGTCGTCAGAAGATCATCTCCGACTCGCCGTCGATGGAGGCGGTGTTTCGGACGGTGGAACGCGCCGCGCCGACCGATGCCAACGTCCTGATCCTCGGCGAAAACGGCACGGGCAAGGAACTCGTCGCCCGGGAACTGCATGCGCAGTCGGGTCGGGCGGACCGGGTGTTTCTCGCCGTCGACATGGGCTCGATCAGTGAGTCGTTGTTCGAGGCGGAACTGTTCGGGCATCGCAAAGGCGCCTTCACGGGTGCGGGAGACGACCGTGCGGGCCGCTTCCAGACCGCCGACGGCGGTACCCTGTTCCTCGACGAGATCGGCAATCTGCCCATGCATCTGCAAGGCAAGCTACTGAGCGCGCTCGAGCAGCGACAGGTGACGCCCGTCGGCGCCGATCGACCGCAGCCATTCGACGTCCGGGTCATTGCGGCGACCAATGCGCCTGTCGAGCACCTGCGCGATGCGGACCTGTTCCGCCCCGATCTGCTTTTTCGGCTCAACACCGTCGAGATCACGATCCCGCCGTTGCGCGACCGGCGCGACGACATCCTGCCGATCGCACATCACTTCGTCGATGTCTACGCGCGCAAGTACAACAAGCCCGGTAGCCGCTTGTCCCCGGCCGCCGCAACCGCCCTGCTCGAGTATGACTGGCCCGGTAACGTCCGCGCCCTGCGACATGCGGTGGAACGCGCCGTGATCATGAGTAGCGACGATATCCTCGGTCCACAGGACCTGCAGCTCAGTTATCCCGGCGCCGGCGAGACGCCCGTCGCGCCCGCGGCGATCCCGACGATCCTCAATCTCGACGAGATGGAAAAGGACACGATCGAGAAAGCCCTGCGCAAACACGGCTTCAATATCTCGCGAGCGGCGTCCGAACTCGGACTGACCCGGGCGTCGTTGTACCGACGCATGGAGAAGCATGGTATTTAGGCGCTTCGTGGTCCTGCTGATCGGCAGGCTCGTCCTCGTCGGCCTCGCAATGGCGCTCGTGGTCTGGTTGTTGCTGCAGCCCGGCTATCACAGTTCGACGCTGCTGGCGGGCATCGTCCTGGCGCTGCTGATCGCGGAGTTATGGCGTTTCGTCAGTCGAACCAATCGCGAAGTGTCCCGATTCCTCGATGCCGTGCGGTTCTCGGACTACTCGCAACGTTTCGATTTTGCGGACGCCGGTTCGGGCTTCGCCGGTCTGGGCCGTACGTTCACGGAGATCATCCGCGACATGCGGCGGCAACGGACCGGGCAGGAGTCGGCGCTGCGGCATCTCAAGGCCCTGGTCGAACACATCCCGGTGCCCCTGATGACGGTGCATGCCGATGACTCGATTACGCTGCAGAACAATGCCGCCCGGCGTCTTTTCGGCGCCGCGCCGGTCACCCGTGTCAACGATCTTCGGCCGTTCGGGTCGGGGTTCGCGCGTGCCGTGGATGAGGCCGTCCCCGGAGAACGTGAGCTGGTCGCGTTCACGGTCGACGGAATCGACTACCATCTCACGCTCGCCGCGACCGAGATCATCATCGCCGGCGACCGCGAGCGCCTGATCTCCCTGCAGGACATCCAGTCCGAGATCGACGCGACACAGGCCGAAGCCTGGCGCGATCTCGTCCGCGTGCTGACGCACGAGATCATGAATTCGATCACGCCGGTCACGTCGCTGGCACAGACGGCGTCAGACCTCATCGACGACGTCGTGGAGAATACGCCCGATGATGCCCCGATCGGCGAGGATCTCGAGGACGTGCGGAGCGCGGTCAAGACCGTGGCGCGTCGCTCCGACAGCCTGGTGCAGTTCATCGACAGCTACCGCCAGATTTCCCGGCTCGCACCGGCCGAGAAGAAACGCGTTTCGCTCGCCGAACTGTTCGATTCGGTGACCGACCTTGCCCGCGCAGAGTGGCAGGACGATCGGGTCGCGTTGTCGACGTCGGTCGAACCGTCCGGGCTCTCTGTTTTCGCGGACAGGGACCTGCTGGAGCCGATGCTGTTGAATCTCCTGCGCAATGCATGGCAGGCGACCCTGGACCTCGATCTGCCGGCCATCGAACTGGTGGCGCGGCTCAACCGGCGCGGCAATACCGTCATCGAGGTCAGCGACAACGGCCTGGGCGTACCCGAGGAGAACTCACGCAGGATATTCGTACCGTTCTTCACGACGCGGGAGGGCGGTTCCGGCGTCGGGCTCGCCCTCGCCCGACAGGTCATGATTGCCCACGGCGGCTTTATCCGCCTGAGTCATACCAACGGCGGTGGTGCGGTGTTCACACTGACGTTCTGATAAGGTGCACTCTCGACGTCATCACGTTTTTCCTCATCGGTTTCAACGACCTGCAGGCGGCGCGAACGGCCACTCTGCACGTTGCGGACGATCTCGCAAACCCGCTTTAAGGACACGCGGCAAAGCGCTATCAGCCCTCGGTTTTTCCGAATGACGAAAGTTGCCGGAATATGACGAAATAAGCGGGATCAACGGTACCTGGCGTCCGGTGACGGCTGCCGGTCGGCGCCGATGGGCCGTTACAGAATACGAACACGACCTAGTCCAATTCAGGGGAAATGTCGACATGAACGGGCAATTACGAAAAGCATCTGCCGGGATGCTGCTGGCGTCTTGTGCGCTGACTCTTCCGGCCCTGGCCGCAGAGTTCCAGTGGGGAGACATCGAAGGCAGCTTCAACTCCCAGATATCCATTGGCGCCAGCTGGCGCATGGAATCACAGGACCCGCGCCTCGTGACCTTTGGCAACCGGCCGGACATCGCCGGCACTTTGACCGCGGGGGCATCCACGGGTACCGCCGACGACGGCAATGCCAACTTCGACGACGGCGATGCCTACTCGCTGATCCTGAAGGGCGTCCACGACCTCGAGCTGCGCAAGGGCGACTTCGGCGTATTCCTGCGCGGCAAGTACTGGTACGACGAGGAACTGGCCAACGGCAATCGGGTCATCGGTAACTCCGCGAACCAATACACACCCAATCGGGAGCTGGCCGACTCGGGCTTCGACGATCTCGCCCAGGCCTCCGGCATAGAGCTGCTCGACGCCTTCGTCTACGGCACCTGGTATCTCGGTGAGAACGACGCACCGCTGGATATCCGGCTCGGCCGCCAGGTTGCGAGCTGGGGCGAGAGCACCTTCATCCAGAACGGCATCAACTCGATCAACCCGATCGACGTGTCGGCGTTCCGGCGTCCCGGCGCCGAAATCAAGGAAGGCCTGCTGCCGGTTTCGATGTTGCTGATCTCGACGAGCCCGACCGACGCACTGACCTTCGAAGCTTTTTACCAGCTCGAGTGGGAAAAGACCGTCATAGACGGTTGCGGCACGTATTTCTCGACGAATGACGTCGGGGCGACAGGCTGCAATTTCGTCACGCTGCGCAATAGCATCAGTGACCAGGCCAACATGGCGAACGGGCTGTTCGTCACCCGGCTGCCCGACGTCGAACCCGATGACGAAGGCCAGTGGGGCTTCAACGTGCGCTACTTCGCCGAGAAACTGGCAGGCAGCGAGTTCGGCCTGTACTACATGAACTACCACAGCCGCACGCCGTACCTCGGCGGCTTCACGCCAGCGAATCCGCTGGTCCCTGATGCCGCGATCCCTGCTCCCGTGTTCGCAGGGCTTACCGCGGCGCTTGGCGATCGGCCCTGGCCGTTCATACCCGGCGATCCGCTCGTGCCCCTTGGCGGCGGTAACCCGCGGTACTTCGCGGAGTTCCCCGAAGACATCGAGCTCTTCGGCGTGAGCTTCGTCACCAATTTCGCGGGTTTCGCGATTTCCGGTGAAGTCAGCTACCGGCCGGACTACCCGGTGCAAATCAACGCGACCGAGATTCTGCAGGCCGCCGTCGGTTACGCACCATGGTCGACCGTAACGCCGATCGTGTTCAGGGCCGGTCCCGGTGCTCCGGTCTCGGGCTACGATGAACTCCCGTTTACCCAGGCACAGGTCACGTTCATACGCTTCTTCGACCAGGTGCTGGGGGCCAACCGCCTGTCGTTCGCCGCCGAGATCGGTGGTAACTGGGTGGGCAGCCTGCCCGATCAGTCGGTGCAACGCTACGGACGCAACACGATCTACGGCATGGGCGCATTCACACCCATTCCGCTGGCCTCGCTCGGCATACCGCTGCCCGGCGATCTGACCTGCGAAGGATTCTTCCCGCCGCCGCCGTTCGACGCGCTGATCGACCCCATCGTGCCGAACACGAACACGACGAACTGCACCAACGACGGCTATGTGACGGACTCTTCCTGGGGCTACCGGGTTCGGGCGTCATTGACCTACAACGACGTATTCGCCGGCATCAACCTGACGCCGAATTTCGCGTGGTCGCACGATGTCGACGGCTACTCGCCGAACACGAACTTCAATGAAGGCGCCAAAGCGCTGACGCTCGGTATCAACGCCGAGTATCTCAACCGCTATACCGGCTCATTGTCCTACACGAGCTTCTCGGGTGGCGATTACAATGTGATCGAAGATCGCGACTTCTTGTCCTTCAGCATCTCCGTGAGTTTCTGACTCGCCGGCCGACATTGAATATCAGGAGCATTTACATCATGAGAACTCTTACAAGAATCACCGTGGCGGCTGCGCTCGGCCTGCTCGCCCAGGGGGCGCTCGCGGATCTGACACAGGAAGAGGCAGATCGCCTCGGCGGCGACGAGCTGACCCCGGTTGGCGCCGAACGCACCGGCAACGCGGCCGGTACCATCCCGGCGTGGACCGGCGGACTCGCCGAACTGCCGGCCAACTACGTCGAGGGCGAACCGCTCGTCGATCCCTTCCCGGACGACGAGGCGCTGTTCACGATCACGGCGGAAAACTACGAGCAGTATCAGGACAACCTCTCACCCGGGCAGATCGCGGTACTGAAACGCTATCCGGACACGTTCCGCATGCCGGTCTATCAGTCGCGCCGCACGGCCGCCTATCCCGACGAGCTGTATGAAGAGTTCAGGAACGACGCCATGACGGCCCAGACGACCGATGGCGGAAACGGACTCGCGAACGTCGACTCGTACCTGCCGTTCCCGATCCCGAAATCCGGTATCGAGATCATGTGGAATCACGTCCTGCGCTATCGCGGCGGGAGCGTCAAACGCACGTACGTACAGGTTCCGGTGCAGGCGAGCGGCGCGTTCAGCCCTGTCGTCCTCGAAGACCAGCTGACGTTCGCAAACTACCTCGAAAATGCACCGGAGAACCGGCTGTTCTACTACAAGCAGTCGATCAAGGCGCCGGCGCGCCTGCAGGGCGACGTGCTTCTCGTGCACGAGAACATCAACCAGGTTCTCGAGCCGCGCGCAGCGTGGATCTACAACGCCGGTCAGCGCCGCGTGCGCCGGGCGCCCGACGTCGCCTACGACGGACCGGGAACCGCGTCCGACGGCCTGCGCACGGCGGACGATCTGGACATGTACAACGGTGCGCCGGATCGCTACGACTGGAAGCTGCTCGGCAAGAAAGAGCTCTACATTCCGTACAACGCGTACAAGCTCGTGGACAAGAACCTGAGCTACAAGGACATCATCCTCAAGGGCCACCTGAATCCCGACTACCTTCGGTACGAATTGCATCGGGTCTGGGTCATCGAGGCCACGCTAAAGGACGGCCAGCGCCATATCTATGCACGGCGCACGTTCTACGTCGACGAGGATACCTGGCAGATCAGCATCGCCGATCTTTATGACGGACGCGGTGAGATGTGGCGCGTCAAGGAAGCGCACAACCTCTCGCACTACCAGGTCAAGGTTCCCTGGTATGCGCTCGAGACATCCTACGACCTGATTTCAGGCCGTCACCTGCCACTCGGTCTCGACAACGAGATCAGGGGATACCAGTACCACTGGGATTACAAGGTCTCCGAGCGCGAGTACACGCCGGCGGCCCTGCGTCGTTCGGGTGTCCGCTAGCCGCCCACGAAAGTCCGGGACCGCTGCCCTTGCGGCGGCGGTCCTGTTGACGAGCTTTGCCGGCGCTGCGCCGGCGAGCGCGGCGTCCACCGAGTACGCACTGCTGCCGGCGATCAAGACGGATCGCGCGCTCGAAGGGCTGCTGCTCGATATCGCTCACGACGGCAGGCGCATGCTCGTCGTCGGTGAACAGGGACACATCCTCTTTTCCGACGACCTCGGGCAGCACTGGGTGCATGCCGACGTTCCCGTGTCGCTGGCAATCACGTCCGTGACCTTTGCCGCGGAGGACGAGGTCTGGGCGACTGCGCACAAAGGCTTCCTGCTGCACTCGTACGACAACGGCTCGACCTGGCGGGTTCACCTGACGGGTTCGGACGTAGCGAGTTTGTCGCTCGGTTCCATTCAGGAACGGATCGAGGCCCTGCAGAAAGCCGTGGACGAAGCGGATCCCGAAGAGCGGGAGGACCTCGAGTGGGTGCTCGACGACACGCTGTTTGCGCTCGATGAAGC
Source organism: Woeseiaceae bacterium (assembly GCA_028277265.1). Lineage (GTDB taxonomy): Bacteria > Pseudomonadota > Gammaproteobacteria > Steroidobacterales > Woeseiaceae > UBA1847. Next base: position 6,761 of record JANQGP010000134.1, read on the forward strand.
GACGGCCGCCGTCGACGACGGCATGACCACGCCTCTGCTGAAAGTCTGGTTCGCGAACGGCAACGACGGATTCGTGCTCGGCGCGTACGGCGTGTTTCTCAGAACCCGGGACGGGGGCAAGTCCTGGGTTGCCGACGGCAACCGACTAGACAATCCGGAGAACTATCACCTTTACGATATCGTCCGGTCGAACGCCGGAACGCTGCTCGTCGTCGGGGAAGCCGGCACGCTGCTTCGATCGACCGACAATGGCGAGGTATGGCAGCGAATCGCTACACCCTACGAGGGTTCCTACTTCGGTGCCGTTGCGGCCGGCGACGGCAGCTTGCTGATTTTCGGCCTGCGCGGTAACGTCTTTCGATCGACCGACGAGGGCGCAACGTGGACGGCTGTCGACACCGGCGACAACCGCACGTTGATGAGTGGTACAGGGGGACCGGACGGGTCGGTCATCATCGTCGGTGCCGCGGGCGCCGTACTGCAAAGCAAGGACGCCGGCGCCTCCTTCCGCGCCATCCCGACCGAAGGCAACAGGGTTTACAGCGGCGTCACGATAGCGCCAGACGGCCAGATCGTACTGGTCGGATTCGGCGGCATCGCCTTCGTCGTGGGGACCATCGATGAGTGACAGACACAAAGACCCGACCGGCCTGAACGGGGCGGCGGCGCCGCTTGCAGAGAGGCTGCTGTTCGAAAACCGGCCCGTTGTCATCGCGGCGTTCGCGTTGCTGACGGTCTTCTTCGGCTATCACGCGTCGCAGCTGAAGCCCGATGCAAGTTTCGAAAAGATGATCCCGACGTCGCACCCGTACATCCAGAACTACCTGGACAACCGGGCCGACCTCGCCAGCCTCGGTAACTCGATTCGCATCATCGTGCAGACGACCGAAGGCGACATTTTCGACAAGGAATTCCAGGAAGCGCTGCAGCAGATCAACGACGAAGTGTTCTACATCGCCGGTGTCGACCGGGCCGGGCTGCAGTCGATCTGGACCCCCAACATCCGCTGGAGCGAGGTCACCGAGGAGGGGTTCCGCGGCGGCGCGGTCATTCCCAACGGCTACGACGGATCGCCCGAGAAGCTCGAACAGCTCCGGGCGAACGTATTGCGATCGGGACAGGTAGGCAGGCTGGTCGCCAACAACTTCAAGTCGGCGACGATCATCGCACCTCTGACCGACACCAATCCCGAAACCGGTGAACGCCTCGACTACCGGGATTTCTCCGACAGCATCGAGGAACTGGTCCGCGACAAGTACGAAACCGACACGATCAAGATTCGCGTAACGGGCTTCGCGAAGATCGTCGGCGACCTCATCGAAGGCGCAGCGCAGGTTGCGCTGTTCTTCCTCGCGGCTTTCGTCATCACGAAGGTCCTGCTCCTGCTGTACTCGCGCTGCTACTGGGCGACGCTGATACCGCTGTTGTGTTCGACCGTCGCCGTGATCTGGCAGCTGGGCCTGCTCCGCGCGCTGGGTTTCGGCCTCGATCCCTACTCGATGCTGGTGCCGTTTCTCGTGTTCGCCATCGGCATCAGCCATGGTGTGCAGTTCGTCAACAACATCGCCGCACGTTTCTATTTCGGCGTCGGCGCGCTGTGGTCTGCCCGGCGTGCGTTCCGGGCGCTCTACGTGGCCGGTTTCATTGCGCTGATCTCCGACGGCATCGGCTTCCTGACGCTCATGGTCATCGAGATCCCGGTGATCCAGGAATTGGCGCTGACCGCAAGCATCGGTGTCGCGGTACTGATATTCACGAACCTGTTACTGATGCCGGTACTGTTGTCGTACACCGGTCTCACGAATTACTGCATGCGGTACATTCGCCGGCGGCAGGAAAAACCGTCCCGGCTGTGGCCTTTCATCTCGAACTTCGCCAGACCACCGTACGCGCCGGCGACCGTGATCGCCGCGATTGCGCTCTTCGCCATCGGATTCCACGGCGGCCAGGACCTGCGTATCGGCGATCTGGATCCCGGCGCGCCCGAACTGCGTCCCGATTCGCGCTACAACCTCGACAATGCCTTCCTCACCGAAAACTATTCGACGAGCACCGACGTATTCGTCGTCATGGTGGTGACGCCGCCGCAACAGTGCGGCGACTACGAGACGGTATCGGCCATCGATCGCTTCCAGGAGGTGATCAGCGACACGCCCGGCGTCCAGTCGGTCATCTCGCTCGTAAACATCTCGAGGCGGGTGACGATGGCCATGAACGAGGGCAACCCGAAGTGGTACACGCTCAGTAGCAATCGCTACATCCTGAACAACTCGCTGGCGCACGTGCCGAGCAACCTGATCAACACGGACTGCAGCATGGTCCCCGTGCTGGTCTTTCTCAACGACCACAAAGCCGAAACGCTCGAAGCGGTCGTCTCGGACGTCGAGGCTTTCGCCGAGCAGTACAACAGCGATGCAGTCCGGTTCCTGCTCGCGGCCGGCAACTCCGGTATCGAATCCGCAACCAATATCGTGATCAGCAAGGCCCAGTACCAGATGCTGGCGCTGGTCTACGGTGTCGTGAGCTTGCTCGTCTTCATGACGTTCCGCTCGTGGCGGCCCGTTGCCTGCATCGTCATACCGCTCGCGTTGACGTCCGTGCTCGGGCAGGCGCTGATGGCCTACCTCGGGATCGGCGTGAAAGTCGCTACACTGCCGGTCATTGCGCTCGGTGTCGGCATCGGCGTGGACTACGGCATCTACATCTACAGCAAGATGGACACCTACCTGCAGCGCGGTCTCGATGTGTACGATTCCTACGTGAAGACGCTTCAGACCACCGGCATGGCCGTCGGCTTCACGGGCATCACGCTCGCCATCGGTGTGGGCACCTGGATCTTCTCGCCCATCAAGTTCCAGGCCGACATGGGCCTAATGCTGACGTTCATGTTCCTGTGGAACATGCTCGGCGCGCTGACCTTGCTGCCTGCGCTTGCCCATTACCTCGTGAAACCGAAGGCCGGCCCGGAGCCGGCCGTTCCTGCGCCGGCCTCGGCCTGAGCTGGCGCTGCAACCCGGGAACCCCGGCGCCTGAGTCGGGTCCTCGAAATCGTATCTTTATGTTTCGCGGCATAGGCAGTGAATCCGCAAACACCTAGCATTACGATCCCGAGCTGCGTCTAGCAGCCTGTTCAAAGAGGAGTCCCCGTGTGCCGACACTGATTCGAATAGCCGTCCTGCTCCTGCTCAGCACGAGCGCGCTGGCACAACGCGCCATCGACTTCTCGCCGCTCGAATTCCCGTCCGGCGGCAATATCGTCGTCCCGGTCGCAGAGGGCGAAACGTTGACCGGCCTGGCCGCGGAGCTCGACGAACGAACTGGCGGTGCATTGTCCATGGCCGCGACCGAGGCAAAATTCACGGGCGAGACGAGCCAGACGCTGACTCTGTTCGGCATCAGACCGTATTCACGGATCGATCTCATCGGCGTCGGCAGCGAAACCGTCGGCCGGCTGACCGCCGAGACGTTCGGCGGCCTGGCGGCAAGTCTCAACGACGGCACGAGCGGTACCGACACCGGCATCCTGTGGTCCGGCATCGCCCTCGGCAATGACGCCGATGCGGCGCGAGTTGCGTTCGGCTATCGCCTGGGCGACTACCGTTTCGATCGCTACCTGGAGACGCGCATCGATCCTGCGACCCAGGGCGGCGTTACGATCTACAGCGACGATGCCGGCGCGGCCAGCCGGTTCAACGAGGATCTCCGGCACCTCGCCGATGCAGTCTGGTTCGCACGCGACCTCAGTTCCGAACCGGGCAACGTCATGTACCCGCAGTCCTTCGTGGACCGCACGCGCGAGGAGTTCCGCGGCCTGGGGAACGTCAGTATCCGCGTGCTGGACGAGAAAGAGATGAAGCGTCTGGGCATGGGCGCACACCTCGGCGTGGGCAGCGGCTCCTCGCGGCCGCCGCGACTCATGATCGTCGAGTATCGGGGCGGCGGCGACGGCCCGACGCTCGCGCTTGCCGGGAAGGGCATCACGTTCGACACCGGCGGTGTCTCGCTGAAGCAGAACGAGAACATGTGGATGATGAAGGGCGACATGACGGGCGCCGCGGCTGTCACGGCAACGGTACTGGCGGCCGCGCGGCGCGGTGCCGGTGTCAACATCGTCTCGCTCGCGGCGATGGCGGAGAATATGCCGTCGGGTACTGCAATTCGGCCCGGTGACGTCCTGACGTCGATGTCGGGCAAGACCATCGAGATTCGCTCGACCGATGCCGAGGGCCGCCTCGTGCTCTCGGATGCGGTGCACTATGCGCAGATCGAGTATTCGCCGGACGTGCTGATCAATCTTGCGACGCTGACAGGCTCGGTCATCCGGGCCGTCGGGCCCGACTACGCGGGCCTGTTCAGTCGCCACGATGAGATCGCGGACGATCTGCTGGCCTCGGCCGCCGCGTCGGGCGAGAAAGCCTGGCGGCTCCCGTTGAGCGACACCTATTTCGACGCCATCAAGTCCCCGGTTGCCGACGTGATCAACGCCGGCGCCAAAGGCGCCGGTGCGAGCATCGGAGCCGCGTTCATCGGATCGTTCGTCGCCGAAGACCAGGTCTGGGCACATCTCGATATCGCGGGCGTCGACTACACCGACGCCGGATCGCCAACGACACCCGTCGGCTTCACGGGTTACGGCGTGCGTTTGCTCGACGACTACATACGCCGGCATCGCGAGTGAACGACACGAGAATTTACTCGATGCTGACGATGGCCGGCATCGTGCCGTTCGTCGCATGCGCTCTGCTGCTATTGTTCGGCATCGACAGGATCGGCCCCATCGGTACACCGGGCGAGGTGGCGGCGGGCTACGGACTCGCGATTGTCAGCTTCCTCGCCGGCATTCACTGGGCCACCCAGCTTTACGATCAGCACAAGACACCGTTCAATCTCCTGCTTGCGAGCAACGTGGTGTTCGTCGCCGTCTGGCTCGCTTTCGCGCTCGGCAGCCTCGAACTGGCCCTGATCGTCCAGGCCGCGGCGCTCGTTTCTCTGCTGAGCCTCGATCGCTGGCTGCTGGGCAGCGGCGTCATTACCCGACACTATTACCGGGTCCGCAGCGCGGCGACGGCGGTCGCGACGTTGTCACTGCTGTTCATCGTCCTATAGGCCGTCCTCTGCGATACGCGGCCTCGTTGCGCGCGTGAATCGGCAGGAGTCGTCCGGCATACTGGCACCGGAGAACACCCGCATGCCCACCAACGTCACACCCGAATACAAGAAAGCGGAAGAGGCCTTCCGCCAGGCCCGCGAACCCAAGGACCGGCTCGAGTGCCTGAAAGTGATGTTGCGGACGATTCCGAAGCACAAAGGCACGGAGCACCTGCAGTCGGATATCAAGACGCGCATCAAGCAGCTCACCGAAGAACTGGCCGGCCCGAAGAAGGGAGGCAGGGCGCGCGGCCCGTCACATGTCGTGCGCCGCGAAGGTGCCGCCCAGCTTTGCATGATCGGTCCGCCGAACGCGGGCAAATCGAGTCTGCACGTGCGTCTGACCGGGTCGCGCAGCGACATCGGGCCCTACCCGTATACGACGCACCTGCCGGTCCCGGGCATGCTGCCGTTTGAGGACATTCACTTCCAGCTCGTCGACCTGCCGCCCGTGTCCGGCGAATTCATGGAACCCTGGCTCGTCAATACCTTGCAGCATGCGGACGGCATCCTGCTCATCATCGACGTGGCCGATCCGGAATGCCTGGAACAGGTGCCGACCGTTCTCGAGCGCCTTGCCGAAAAGAAGATCTACCTGCGCTCGTCCTGGCCGGGGCTCGAATCGGACGCGCCGGCGATCCCCGAGGACCATGACGACCCGTTCCGGCTCGACCTGCCGACCTTGCTCATCGCCAACAAATCGGATCTCGACCCCGACCCCGACGAGGTCAAGGTCCTCGAGGAGTTGCTCGGGCTCCGGTTCCCTGCCCTCACTGTTTCGGCACAGACCGGGGCGGGCCTCGACGAGATCGGGCCGTTCCTGTTCCGGGCACTCGAAGTCGTGCGTGTCTATACGAAGTCGCCGGGCAAACCCGCCGACACGGACAGGCCTTTTACGGCGCGACGCGGCAACACGGTGCTCGATGTCGCGAAGCTCGTGCACAAGGACATCGCCCGCGACCTGAAGTTCGCGCGCATGTGGGGCGACGACGTTTACGACGGTCAGCAGGTCGGCCACGACCATCTCGTCGCTGACGGGGACCTCGTCGAACTGCACGTCTGATCAGGTTGCTTCCCGACCGTAGAGTGCGCTGAACAGTCGGATAGCCCGATCGACGGCTGCCTCGCGCTCGGAATCCGACACACCGTTCCTGACCCCGAGCATGATGTCGTTCTGGTACTGGCCGGCCATGAGTGAAATGAATACGCCCGCGGCCTCGGCGATGTCGTCGGTCTGCAATTCGTCACTGTGATCCTGCAGATAGGCAAGCAGTGATTCTCTTGATGCGCCCGGACCGTTCTCATGGAACAACTTCGCGACATTGGGATGAACATTCGCCTCGCCGACCATCAGCCGCCACACGGCGACCACGGTATCGTCCGACAGGAGTCGCAGAAAGCCGTCGGCCATCGCGCGCAGGCCATTGTAAAGATCCGGGTACTGGTCGGAATCGACGAGCAACTCGTACTCCTGTGTCTTTGTCATCACACAGCTGCGGAACAACTCGTCCTTGTTGTTGAAATGCGAGTAGATAGTCTGCTTCGACACGCCGGCAGCCCTGGCGATGCCGTTCATCGACGTGCGCTCGAAGCCCTCCGACATGAACAGGCGCGCCGCCGCCTCGCGAATGCTCGCACGCTTCTCCTCGCTCTTCGGCCGTCCGGGACGGGGGGCCGTTACAACCTGATTCAAATTCATACTAGACGGTCCAGTATTTGTCTGGTCTAATACCAGACTATACGGTCTAGTATATACGACCGGGCATGCGAATCCAACATGAATTTGGGAAGGAATTGCCTGATGTTCAGTAACTTACGAGTTCTTCCCGGCTTTGCCGCGACGATTTTGCTGACCGCCTGCGGCAGCGCCGAGCAGCCGGCGGAATCGCCGAAACCCACATCGGTGGCCACGATTTCGGTCGAGGCTGCCGCAGGCTACGAACAGGCGTCCCGGTACACGGGTCGCGTCGAAGCCCGCCTCGACAGCCAGGTCGGCTTCGAGGTCGGTGGATTGCTCGCCGATGTCGTAGTCGATGAAGGCGGGACGGTCTCTCGCGGCGAGACCCTCGCTACGCTCGACACGGCCAGGCTGGCCGCGCGCCGCGTGGAAGCCGCCTCGGCCCTGCGCCAGGTCGAGGCAGACCTCGAACTTGCGGATGCCACCCTCGCCCGCACCAGCGACGCCTTCTCGTATAAAGGCGTATCGCGGCAACAGCTCGACGAATCGCGGCAACACGTCAACGCGCTGTCCGCGGCGCGTGAGGTTGCCGCCGCGCGCCTGCGGAGCATTGACGTCGATCTCGCGAAGTCGCAACTCGAAGCTCCTTTCGATGGCGTCGTGACCACCCGTTTCACCGATCCGGGCCAGGTTCTCGCCGCGGGTCAGCCCGTGCTCCGGCTGCAATCCGCCGATCGGCCCGAGGTGCGGATCGGCATCGCACCGGAAGCGGCGTCCACTCTTCGCGCAGGTACGGAACACCTGCTGACAATCAACCGCGTTGCTGTACCGGCGACGCTCAGGACGATCATCCCGCGCCGTGACGAAACGACCCGGACTATCGATGCGTTGTTCATCGTGGACGACATCGCCCCGGCAGTTCGTCCCGGCGACCTCGCGGAGTTCGAGATTCCCGAGTGGATAGATGCACCCGGGTACTGGGTACCGCTCGCGGCACTCTCGAAGGGGACACGCGGGCTATGGCAGGGACTCGTCGCAATTCCCGAGAGCGACGGATCACACACGCTGCAGACGCGCACGCTCGAGATTCTGCACGTGGACGACGAGCGTGCCTTTGTCCGAGGGACCCTGAGCAAAGGGGAGTTGCTCGTCGCGGACGGAACACACCGTGTCGTTGCGGGACAGAACGTCAGCCTCGATGCGACAAGGCGTCTTGCGCGACAGGCCGGGGAAGATCGCCATGCCTCGCAATAGCTGGGGCCTGCGGAACCTGTTCTTCCGCAACCCCCATTTGCTCGTGCTCGCCATGACCGTGATCGTCATGGCAGGGCTCTCCGCATTCAGCAACCTGCCGCGCATCGAGGATCCCAGGATCACCACCCGCAATGCGCTCGTCATCACCGCGTTTCCAGGCGCTTCTGCCGAGCGGGTCGAGGCCCTGGTGACGAAAAAGCTCGAGGAAGCACTGCGCGAAATCGAGGAAATCAAGACCATCAAGTCGACGTCGCGGGCAAACATCTCACTGATCAGCATCGAGCTCGACGACGACATCACGAGCAGGAGCAACGAGCGGGCGTTCTCCCGGATTCGCGACAAGCTCGCGGATGCCGAGGCGGAACTGCCGGCAACCGCCGGCAAACCCGAGTTCGACGACGAGCGCGGCGCATCGGCCTTCGCGATACTGCTGGCCCTCAGCGATGCCGAAGGCGACCCGCTCGCGCTCGGCTTGCTGAGCCGCCTCGGCGAAGAACTGGCCGACCGGATCCGAAACCTGCCGGGCGCCGAGCGCGTCGGTACCTACGGTGACACCCGCGAAGAAATCACGGTAACCCTCGATCGCGGCGAGATGGCCACGCAGGGCCTGAGCGCGGCGACGATCGCGCGGCTCGTCGGCGCCGCGGACCCCAAGAATGCTGCCGGCGCGTTGCGCAACGCCGAACGCGACATCTACCTCGAGATCGGCGGAGAGTTCGATACGGTTGCCACAATTCGTAACCTCGTATTGCGGGAAGGCCAGCAGGGTCGTCTATTGCGCCTTGGCGACGTCGCCGATGTCGAACGGGGCTGGCGGCTTCCGCCGGAGAGCTTGGGCTATGTGAACGGCAAGCGAGCGGTCTTCGTTGCCGCGGCGGCGACTGCCGACACGCGCCTCGACCAGTGGCAAATCGCGGTCGACCGCGTCGTTGCCGAGTTCGCCGGCCAGCTCGATGACGGCATCGAGGTCACAACGGTGTTTCGTCAGAACGACTACACCAACGAACGGCTCACGTCGCTGGGCGGCAACCTGTTTCTCGGCGCCATCGCCGTAACGCTCGTCGTTCTTTTCGGTCTCGGCTGGCGCGCGGCCCTGATCGTCGGTGCCGCCCTCCCGCTAAGCGCCTCCGCGACGCTGTTCGGCCTGACGTTTTTCGGCCAGCAGATTCACCAGATGTCGATCTTCGGCATGATCGTGGCGATCGGCTTGTTGATCGACAACGCCATCGTCGTGACGGACGACGTCCAGCGCCGGATCGCCAATGGGGAAAACCGGCGGGATGCCGTCGGCAATGCGGTTGCCCATCTGTCGGCACCGCTGTTTGCGTCGACGGTCACGACGATACTCGGTTTCATGCCGATCTTTCTGTTGCCGGGCAACGCCGGAGACTTCGTCAGCCCGATCGCAATCAGTGTCGTGCTTGCACTGACCGCCTCGTTCCTGATTTCGATGACGATCATCGCCGCACTGGCTGGCCGCTTCGTGTCACGGGTCGACTCAGGTGGCAAACAGCCCTGGTGGCAGTCCGGTGTGCACTTTCCGCGGCTGCTTGTGACGAGCGAACGGCTCCTCAACGCGGCATTCCGCCGCCCGCTGCTGACGATCACGGCGTCGCTCGTGTTGCCCCTGGTCGGCTTCGTGGCCGCAGGTACGCTGAGCCTGCAGTTCTTCCCGCCCGCCGATCGCGATCAGTTCGAGATCGAAGTCTGGATGCCGGACGACGCGTCGCTCCAGCGTACGCGCGAGACCGCACTCGAGATCGAGGCACTCATCGCCGAACTCGATTCGGAAGCCCGGGTCAGCTGGTTGATTGGCGGGAGTCATCCGCAAATCTACTACAACCGCATCATGAAGCAGGACAACAATGCCGCGTACGCTCACGCGATGGTACAGACACAGACCATCGAGTCGGCGCATCGGCTGGTGCGCGCGTTGCAGCCTGCGGTCGACACACGCTTCACACAAGCACAGGTCGTCGTCGCGCCGTTCGCCCAGGGGCCTCCGGTCGACGCACCGGTCGGTTTCCGCATTGCCGGGCCGAGTATCGATGTACTGGAAGAACGCGGCGCCGAACTGCGCCGTGTCATGCACACGATTCCCGGTATCTCCCATACGAGAGCATCGATCAGCAGTCGCGCGAAGCTGACGTTTGCCGCCGACCAGAGTCATGCGAAGCTCGTCGGCCTGACGCTTGACGACCTTGCCCTGCAGCTGCAGGGCAACCTCGAGGGGCTCACCGGCGGGTCGATTCGCGAGGACCTCGAGGAGTTGAACGTACGCGTGCGCTATTCGGATGACGTTCGCGGATCATTGGCCGATATCGCTTCGATGCCCCTGCTCACCGCGCAGAGCGCCCGTTGGGTGCCCGCGAACTCACTTGGCGAGCTGCGGCTGGAACCGGAACACTCGAGCATTACCCGGCGCAACGGCGAACGCGTCAACGTGGTCCATGGCTGGATTCGTCCGGGATTCCTGCCGATCGAAATCTCCGAGGCCGTGCTTTCCTCTCTCGACAAATCGGGCTTTGCGCTGCCACCCGGCTACAGCGTGCAACTCGAGGGCGACAGCGATGCGCAGCAGGAAGCCGTCGGCAATCTGATGTTGTATCTGCCGGTGCTGATCACGCTGATGATCGCGACGCTGGTCCTGTCGTTTCGCAGCGCGGGCGCAGCGGCTACGATCGGCATCGTCGCTGTGCTCGCCGGCGGACTCGGCATGCTTTCGCTGTGGTTGTCCGGCTACAACCTGGGCTTCAATCCGCTGATCGGCAGCGCCGGCCTGATCGGTGTCGCGATCAACGGCGCGATCGTCGTGCTGGCCGCACTACGCGCCGATCCCGAGGCGAACTCCGGCGACGTGGACGCGATTGTGCGCATCACGATCCAGGAGTCGCGTCACGTTCTCGCGACGACCGTAACGACGATCGCCGGATTCCTCCCGTTGTTCATCTTCACGGGCGGCGAATTCTGGCCGCCGCTCGCCGTTGTCATCTCCGGTGGTGTCGGCTTTTCGGTGATCCTGTCGCTGCTGTTCACACCGGCGGTTTTTGCCGCCTCCCGGTCCAGGCATCGCCGCACGTCAGCAGCCGGTCTCAAACCCGGATATGCGGCGGGCCTGGTCGCTGTATTCCTGGGCGGTTGCGCGGTCGGCCCGGATTACGCCGGTGCTCCGTCGACACCGGACGGCCAGTGGATCGAACCCGTCGTGACCGGCGGCGATGCCGGTCTCGAGGACTGGTGGCGCAGTTTCGACGACCCGCTGGTCGAGCGCTACGTCGAGACCGGCATCGGTGCCGGGTTCGATGTCCGTATTGCCGCGGAGCGGCTCGCTGAAGCGCGCGCGCTCGCCGGGCAGACGCGGTCTTTGCTGCGCCCAGGCGTTGGTGT
>JANQGP010000332.1 GCA_028277265.1 Woeseiaceae bacterium
AAGGTCGAGATCGCCGGTCCGGGGTTCATCAACTTCTACCTGAGTCCGGCGGCATTCCATGCGGAGGTCGAATCGATCCTCGCAAAGGGCGATGCGTACGGACGCCGGCCCGCCAGGGACGAACCGAAGATCCTGCTCGAATTCGTGTCGGCGAATCCGACGGGCCCGTTGCACGTCGGCCACGGCCGGCTCGCGGCTTTCGGCGACACGGTCGGCAACCTGCTCGAAGCGGCGGGCTACCCGGTGCATCGCGAGTACTACGTCAACGATGCGGGCCGGCAAATGGATATCCTCGGCGTGAGCGTCTGGATGCGCTGGCTCGGCGACCGGGGTCTCGACGTGGACTTCCCGAAAGGCGGTTACCGCGGCGGCTACATCCGCGATATCGCGAAATCGATCGACACGAGCAACCTCGGCGTCCCGGACGCGGACGCGGTCAGCGGCAATCTCCCCGCGAACGGCGATCACAACAAGGACGACTACGTCGATGCGCTCGTTATGCGCGCAAAGGAACTGCACGGTGAGAACGGATTCGATCGCATTCGCCAGCAGGCGCTCGAGTCGATCCGCGACGAAATCAGTGAAGACCTCGCCGAATTCGGCGTGACGTTCGATACGTGGTACTCGGAGAAAAGCCTGACGACGAACAGGCTGATCGATGCCGCGATCGACGTTCTGAAAGAACGCGGCGTTCTTTACGAGAAAGACGGCGCAACCTGGTTCCCGTCGACGGACTACGGCGATGACAAGGACCGCGTCGTGATCCGCGAAAACGGCGTCAGGACGTATTTCGCGTCGGACATCGCCTATCACTACGACAAGCGCGAGCGCGGGTACGACCGCCTGATCGACGTCCTCGGCGCCGACCACCATGGCTACATCGCACGCGTGCGCGCCGGGCTCGAGGCGATGGGCTACGCCGGCGAGGACCTCGAGGTCGAGTTCATACAGTTCGTCACGCTGTACCGCAGCGGCAAGCGGGTGCAGATGGGGACCCGGTCGGGGCAGTTCGACACGTTGCGCCAGTTGCGCACCGAGATCGGCAATGACGCCGCGCGCTTCTACTACGTGATGCGGTCGAACGACCAGCATCTCGATTTCGACCTCGACGTCGCAACCTCGCAGTCGAGCGACAATCCCGTGTACTACATTCAGTACGCCCACGCCCGCGTCGCCAGCGTTTTCCGCCAGCTCGGTGAAAAATCGCTCGAGTGGGATCAGGCCGCGGGCCGTGCTGCCATGGACAGGCTCGTCGAGCCGCAGGAAACGGCGCTGATGACCACGCTGAGCCGTTACCCGGAAATCGTCGAACTGGCTGCGAACAACCGCGCGCCGCAGACGCTCGTGCACTATCTGCGTGACCTCGCAAACGATTTCCATACCTATTACAACGCGCACGCCTTTATCGTCGACGATGAGGCCGTGCGCAACGCGCGCCTCTACCTGATCTCGGCAACGCGTATCGTGATCGCCAACGGCCTTCGCATACTCGGTGTCTCGGCGCCGGAGACGATGTAGTGGCGGCACGCAGAAGGAAGAAAAGTAGCCCGGCCGTATCGCCGATGCTGTCGATGCTGTTCGGTCTCGCGGTCGGGCTCTCGGTTGCCGTCGCGGTCTACATGAAAGACCGCCGCCCGGAGCCTGTAGCGACGGAGCCCGAACCGGCCAGCCTGCAAAGTGCACTCGACGACAACGGCGAGACATCGGCGGCGGCGGCGCCGGCCGAAGAAAAGGGAGAGCCGCGCTTCACGTTCTACGACATCCTGCCGAACGTCGAGGTCGTCACGCCGGAGAAAACCGAGACGCGGGAGTCGAGCACGCCGCCGCAGGCCGTCGTCGAACCGGGCACGTACGTGCTGCAGGCCGGTTCTTTCTCGACGCATCAGGACGCGGACAGGCGTCGCGCCGAGCTGGGCCTGCACGGCATCGAATCGCACATCCAGCGCGTCAAGGTGAATGACCGCAACTACCACCGCGTGTACATCGGCCCGACCGACGACCTCGACGAGCTGAACATGCTGCGCAGCCGCCTGCGCGCGGCGCAAATCGACGTATTGCGGATCCGCCTGAGTGACTAGCGGCCCGTCGAACAAATACAGAGCTTGCGGCTTCCTGCTGGTGTTCGCGCTGCTGGCCGGCTGTGCGACAACGCCGGAGCCTGTCCCCGTTCCCGTTCCAGTCGCAGAGCCCGAGGTAGTGGTCGAGTTCGTACCCCACAGGTCGACGATGCGCATCAGCATCGCATCGGTGGGCGACATGATGATCGGCACCGACTTCCCGAAGAACCATTTGCCCGATGACGACGGCGCCGCCTTTTTGGCGAATGTTGCGCCGTACCTTCAGGCGGCGGATATCGCGTTCGGCAATCTCGAAGGCGTGCTTATCGACGGCGGCGAGCCGGCCAAAAAATGCAGCAACCCGAACGCGTGCTACCTGTTCCGCTCGCCGACGCGATATGCCCGGCACTATCGCGGCGCGGGATTCGACGTCATGAGCCTTGCCAACAATCATGCGCGGGACTTCGGCGAGGAAGGCCGGGACTCCAGCGCACGGGCACTGCTCGACGTCGGCATCACGGCGTCGGGACGTCGGGGAACATGGTCGATCGTAAAGACGGACGAGTTGCACGTCGCGTTCGCCAACTTCGCGGTCACGAAGAACTCGAACATGCTGCTCGATTACGAGGAATCCTTTGCTTTCATCGAAGCGCTGGACACGGCCTTCGATATCGTCGTCGTCACGTTTCACGGCGGCGCCGAGGGCGTCGACGCAACGCACGTGCCTTTTACCGAAGAGGAGTACTACGGCGAACCGCGCGGCGACGTCGTCTGGTTTGCGCGTGGCGCCGTCGACCACGGCGCCGATCTCGTCATCGGCCACGGACCGCACGTCGTCCGCGGCATCGAGCGTTACAAGGAGCGCTTGATCGCGTATAGCCTCGGCAACTTCGCGACCTACTACGGCATCAGCGTCGCCGGCATCAAGGGTATCGCGCCAATTCTGAATACGACTCTCGACGGCGAAGGCCGCTTCGTCGAAGGAAGCGTCGTGTCGACGATCCAGCTGCGGCCGGCGGGCCCGAGCATCGATCCGGAGGATCGTGCGCTAAAGCTGATGCGGGGCTTGTCGATCGACGACTTCGGCAACCCGGGCGTGGCATTCCTGCCGGACGGCACGTTGCTGCCGAAAGACCGGCCCGATGTGCCGCGGCATCAGCTGCAGATCGATGACGATTCGATGCCGTGACGTTTCCATAGAGGTCTGACATCGTGGTCAGGAAGCGCTTGAATTCGAGTTTTCGCGGCAAGCTGATCGTTGCCGGCGGCGTGCTGATGCTGACAATCGGGGCGCTGGCTGCCCTGGTCTATGTCAGCACCGAACGCTATCAGTACCACCTCGAGCGAAGTGTGATCGCCAACCAGGTGCTATCCGGTTTCCAGGCGATCTCCGATCACACCTACCGAAAGCTCAACGCCGTCGGCCAGATCGTTGCAACCGGAGACGTCGGCAATGTCGACGCCCGTCTTGCGAATGAGCGTCAACTCTGGACCGCTCTGGCAGAGACTCAGGCGGACCTTGAACGGGAAAGATCGTTCGAGTCTGAAACGGACATCAGCACCAAGCTCGATCGCCTGAATCGGATCGAGTCGATCGTGAAACGCATCATCGACGGCGGAGCAGAAATTCGAGCTGCCGTTGAGAACGATGACCGCCAGCGGGCTCAGGCTGAACTGGAGATGCTGCAGAGCGGCGAGATTGCGGGGCGGTTCAACGATCTGATTGACGAGGCGCTGGCCGCCGAGCGCGTAATCGTTACCACCACTCAATCGGATGCGATCGCGTTGGGAAAAGCAATCGGCCGCTTCCTTCCGGTTGCTATCCTGGTCACGCTGTTGATCGGCTCCTTCGTCGCCACCGCAATCTTCAAGAGCCTTCGCCTTTCGCTGACGCAGCTTCGGGCAGCAGCGGACGCTTACACCACCGGTGACCTGGAACACCGATCGTTCGACCTTCCCGATGTCGAATTCGACCAGCTGGCCGCGGCGTTCAATCGAATGGCGGTCGAGCTTGCTGCACGTCGAGCAGAGGCCCGGCAGTCCCAGCAGGACCTGGAGCGGGAGGTCGAGGAGAGAAC
Organism: Woeseiaceae bacterium; assembly: GCA_028277265.1. Classification (GTDB taxonomy): domain Bacteria; phylum Pseudomonadota; class Gammaproteobacteria; order Steroidobacterales; family Woeseiaceae; genus UBA1847. The sequence continues at coordinate 4,136 of JANQGP010000332.1, forward strand.
ACAGGAGCTCTCACAAACGCTGAAGCGTCTGGAAAACGCGGATGCCAGTCGACGCCGTTTCCTGGCCGATATCAGCCACGAGTTACGAACACCGCTAACGCTTATTCAGGGCGAGGCGGAAATGGTCATGCGCGGTGGAGCAAAGGCGCCTGACGAATACCGGGAAGCGCTGACCCGGGTCCGCGACCAGGCCATCCAGACCACCCGTCTTGTGAAGGATCTGTTGCTCGTTGCGCGGGCCGAAGAGGGCAACCTCAATATGGAGCGGCGAACACTGGATCTCGCCGCGCTTGTCAGGGAGGTGAATACCGACTTCCGAAGCGCCGCCCTGAAGAAGAAGCTCAGGCTGACCACTGATCTGCCGCAGCGACCGATGTTTGTCAGCGGTGACCCGTTTCGATTGCGGCAAGTCTTCGGGATCGTCATGGACAATGCCATTCGATACTCCGGCGAGGGTCAGGACGTGTCGTTTCGACTCGGCAGCAACGGCCGATCCGTGCAGGCGTCGGTTCGAAACAGGGGAGCGAAGCTGGACAAGGATGAAGTCAACAACGTCTTCGACCGGTTCTTCCGGGGAAACGAAGCCGCCCGCTCCAGCGACGGCAGCGGGCTCGGTTTGCCGGTCGCCAGGGCCATTGTCGAGGCGCACGGTGGCACAATCTCGCTTCAGCCCGAGGACGACGGCGTAACTGCGGTTGTCCGATTGCCTTTGCTTGAACCCGAAGAGGAGGTGGCGTGAGAGTCCTGATCGTCGAAGACGATTCCCGAATTGCCGATTTTCTGCAGCGAGCACTCAAGTCCGAAGGGTTCCAGCCCGTTCGTGTGCACGACGGCAAGGCGGCTCTGGAGTTGGTCGACAACGGCGATTTCGAACTGATTCTTCTGGACCTGATGTTGCCCGGCCTTTCAGGGCTCGAAGTATGTCAGGCCTTGCGGATGAGGCGGATCGCAATACCGGTCATCATGTTGACCGCGCTCGATACGGCAGAGGATATCGTCCGAGGCTTACGAATGGGCGCCGACGACTACATTACCAAACCGTTTGATCTTGACGAGTTGCTCGCCCGTATCGAAGCCGTGGTGCGCCGGGGCCAGAATGTGCTTTCAGCGTCGCAGGTCCTGCGGGCAGGTGGCGTTGAACTCGATCTGCACGCCATGTCGGTATCCCTGGACGGTCAGCCTGTTGACTTCACGGCGAAAGAACTGGCTGTTCTCGAGCTACTCATGTCGGACCCTGATCGACTGTTCAGCCGAGAGCGGATACTCAACAATATCTGGGGTATCGATAAGGACCCGATGACGAACGTCGTCGATGTCTATATCAGTAGACTAAGAAAGAAACTGTCCTCCGGCGACGGAACGCCGTTTATCGAAACGGTCAGAGGGCTTGGCTATCGGATCAATCCGTCGCTCGGACTTAGAAGCTCTTCGCAATGAACACACGCAGGTTGCTATCGTCGGCCGCATCCGAGACGCCTACGAGGTAGCTGGTGTCGATACTCCAACCCTGTCCGAACCTGGCTTTGAGGATCGGGCCGATCTGATGCTCCTGGTCGTCGAAGCCACCAAGGTCCTCCGTCGAGTTCAGGTTATTGAACATTTCGAGTCCGATTCTCGAGCTGCTCGACAGTCTCGCTGTCGCCTGGAACCGGGTTTCGAGCAACAATCCGGAGGCCGCGCCGTCGCCGAACTGGCGGCCGACAAGCGCATTTGCCCGGAGTTGCCAGCGGTCATCGATATCTTTCTTGCCTGACCAGGCGATTCTCAGGCGGTCGGGCGTGCCGCTGCCGAGCTGAGCCTCGAAGCGAAGTGCTGCATCGTGACCGCCGCTCTCGTCCTCCCGATACTGCCACTGCAGCTCGAGGCGCGTGTATCGATAATCGAAGCTGCCGCCGTCCAGGCTCCGTTGTACGCCGATGATACGCGCGCGCCAGGCGTCGCTGAATCCGTACTGGAAGTGCATCCGGGTTGACAGGACCTCAGGTCTCGAACCTTCTTCGGGAACCAGGCTGCCGCGGAACTCGATGGCCGTCTCGCCAGCTTTGACGTCCGGCGAGAATACCGTGCCGGTGTTTGCAAGGACCGGGCTCGACACACCGAGAAACGCAACGCCGATCGCTTTTCGATACCAACGTGGCGTGAGTCGATCGACTGTCATGACTACTCTGGTCATTGCGCCGTAGACAGTAACATCGCGGCCCGACTCGCGCCGAGCCGCGATGTAACCCGTTTCTTACACCCTCGTACCGATCAGCTCGCCGAGAAAGGGAGCGACGAGTGGTGAAGGTTGATCTTCAGATCGCCGTTTTCGTCGCGAATGTAGCCGAAGCTGTATTCGACTTTCGTTACGCCGCCGTCAGCGCCCGTGAAGAAGTAGTTCCCCATGGCGAGAGCGGTGTCGCCGTTGAGTATGATGGCTTCGTTTTCCCAGCGAACGGCGGTGTAAGGCGCCAGGGCAAAACCCTTGTCTTCCTCCATATCCTGTCCGATAAAGTACGACAGTGCCTCCTTTTCCGAACCACGGAACTGGTCTACCGAGGCGAGCGTCGGCTTGAACAGGACGGTGCCCAGGTCATAGCCGTAGAACCGGTCGATGTGCGCGATAGCGGCCTTTTTCGGATCTTCCGCTTTACCGATTTTGACGATGCCGTTGCCCCAGGCCAGCTGCGCGGCTTCGACTTCCTGTTTCGTGATGTCGCCCGCCAATGCAGAAATCGGCAGTGCAACGATGGATAGCATTACCAGGAGTTGCTTCTTCATGAGAACCTCGAGTGTGATTTCGGTTTGAACGAGCGGAATTGCTCGCTTTGATCGAAATTCTGTAGGCGCGCCCTAAACCGGGCTTGAAGGCAACATGAAGGGAACCTAAATTTCTGGTTAAAGTTCCGAAGTGCCGGACCGGACTATTCGTCGCCTCCTACCGATTTGAAGTCGACGCCGAGCGACCGGAGTTTCCGGTAGAGATGCGTTCTTTCCATGCCGACGCGTTTCGCGAGCTGCCCGACCTTGCCGCCGCAGAGCACCAGCTGCTGCTGCAGGTAGGCGCGC
>JANQGP010000142.1 GCA_028277265.1 Woeseiaceae bacterium
AAGACCCCAGCAAGTTCCAGCGTCTCGGCGGCAAGATTCCGAAGGGCGTCCTGATGGTCGGCCCGCCCGGAACCGGTAAAACGCTGCTGGCCAAGGCCATCGCCGGCGAGGCGAAGGTGCCGTTTTTCACGATTTCCGGCTCCGACTTCGTCGAGATGTTCGTCGGTGTCGGCGCTTCGCGCGTCCGCGACATGTTCGACCAGGCCAAGAAGCAGGCGCCCTGCATCATCTTCATCGACGAGCTCGACGCCGTCGGGCGGCACCGTGGCGCGGGCCTCGGCGGCGGCCACGACGAGCGTGAACAGACACTCAACCAGATGCTCGTTGAGATGGACGGTTTCGAAGGCTCCGAAGGCATTATCGTCATCGCGGCTACGAACCGTCCGGATGTTCTCGACCCGGCACTGCTGCGCCCGGGCCGTTTCGACCGCCAGGTCGTGGTACCGCTGCCCGATGTTCGCGGCCGCGAGCTGATCCTGAAAGTGCACATGCGCAAGGTCCCGCTCAGCGAAGACGTGCGGCCGAACGTCATAGCGCGTGGCACGCCGGGCTTCTCCGGCGCCGATCTCGCCAACCTGGTGAACGAGGCCGCGCTGTTCGCGGCGCGCGCCAACAAGCGCGTCGTCAGCATGGACGAGTTCGAGAAAGCCAAGGACAAGATCATGATGGGCGCGGAACGGCGCTCCATGGTCATGAGCGAGGAAGAGAAGCTCAATACGGCCTATCACGAGGCCGGCCACGCAATCGTCGGGTACCTCGTTCCCGAACACGACCCTGTCTACAAGGTGACGATTATCCCGCGCGGCAGGGCCCTCGGCGTGACGATGTACCTGCCCGAGGAGGACCGCTACAGCATGTCGCGGCAGCGCCTCGAGAGCAGCATCTCGAGCCTGTTCGGTGGTCGCATTGCCGAAGAGATGATCAATGGCGTCGAAGGCGTCACGACGGGAGCGTCCAACGATATCGAGCGCGCCACGGAAATCGCGCGCAACATGGTGACCAAGTGGGGTCTTTCGGATCGTCTCGGGCCGCTGACCTACAGCGAGGACGACGGCGAGGTATTCCTCGGCCGATCGGTGACGCAGCACAAACAGGTGTCGGACGATACAGCGCACGCGATCGATGAGGAGGTTCGCCGGATCATCGATTCGAACTACGATCGTGCCGAGCGCCTTCTCAAGGAGCACGTCGACAAACTCCATACGATGGCCAAGGCGCTCGTCAAGTACGAGACGATCGGCGAGGAGCAGATCAAGGACATCATGGAAGGACGGGAATGCCGGCCTCCCGAGGACTGGGACGATACGATCGATCCGAAGAAGCCCGAGGACGGTTCGGCGACGGCGGAGTCCGATGTGACCGGCTCGATCGGCGGTCCGGCCAGCGAGCACTAAAACAAAGACTTCCGTCCAATGCTGAATCTGGGTTCACTGAGCGTGCCCGTGCCTGCGGTCATGGGCATTCTCAACGTGACACCCGATTCCTTTTCCGATGGCGGCCGCTTCGATCGGCCCGATACGGCGCTACGCCAGGCAATCCGGCTTGCGCGCGACGGCGCCGCGATTATCGATATCGGCGGCGAATCGACGCGCCCGGGAGCCGAAAGTGTCGGCGAGCAGGAAGAGCTCGATCGCGTCATCCCCGTGCTAGAAGCCGTGCGCGCCGAGACCGACGTGCCAGTCTCGATCGACACGAGCAAGGCGGGCGTCATGCGCGCCGCCGTCGCTGCGGGCGCGGCCATGATCAACGACGTTTGCGCGCTGCAGGGCGAGGGCGCGCTGCAGGCGGCGGCAGAGCTCGACGTCGCAGTCTGCCTGATGCACATGCAGGGCGAGCCGCGCACGATGCAGACTGCACCGCACTACGACGACGTCGTCGCCGAGGTCGCGCAATTCCTCGACCGGCGCATCGTGGCCTGTGCCGACGCCGGGCTCGCTGAAAAGCGCATCGTGCTCGACCCCGGAATCGGATTCGGCAAGACCCGCCATCAAAATGTCGAGTTGCTGGCAAATCTGCGACAATTGCGAGTCCGCGGCCGCCCGGTGCTCGTGGGCGTATCGCGGAAGTCGACGTTGGGTGAACTGACCGGCCGCAACGTCGACCAGCGCCTGCCGGCCAGCGCCGCCGCGGCAGCCATCGCCGTCGTCAACGGCGCGGCCATCGTGCGAGCGCACGATGTCCCGGCAACGGTCGATGCGCTCAAAGTTGCGCAAGCGGTTAGGGAAGCGAGCAGAGACTCATGAGCAAGAAATTCTTTGGTACTGACGGGGTCCGGGGCACGGTCGGCAACGAACCGATGACGGCGGATTTTGCGATGCGGCTTTCCAGCGCCGCCGCACAGGTACTCGTGCCGCGCGGCGGCACGGTCGTCATCGGCAAGGACACGCGATTGTCCGGCTACATGTTCGAATCGGCGCTCGAAGCCGGCTTCGTCGCTGCCGGGGCCGACGTACTGCTGCTCGGTCCTCTGCCGACGCCTGGAATCGCCAGGCTGACGCAGGAGTTCAATGCGGATCTCGGGGTCGTGATCAGCGCATCGCACAACCTGTTCTTCGATAACGGCATCAAGTTCTTCGATCGTTCGGGCTCGAAGTTGTCCGATGACATCGAACACCAGATCGAAAAGCATCTCGGCAATCCGGCCATCACGCTCGAGTCGCGAATGCTCGGCAAGGCCAAACGCGTCGACACGGCTCGCATTCGCTACCAGGATTTTTGCGCCTCGACGCTGCCCGATGGCGTCAACCTCGAGGGCCTGAAGGTCGTCTTCGATGGGGCGAACGGTGCGGGCTACAAGGTCGGACCGCGAACCCTTGCCAACCTCGGCGCCGAGGTGATTCCGATCGGTTGCTCCCCGAACGGCCTCAACATCAACGATGGCTGCGGCTCCACCAAGCCCGACCTCGTCCAGCTCACGGTACCGGTCGTCAAGGCCGATGTGGGTGTCGTACTCGACGGAGACGGCGACCGCGTCGTGATGGTCGACGAAACGGGCAGCCTCGTGGACGGCGACCAGCTGCTCTACGTGCTGGCGACGTCGCGGCACGCGGAGGGCGGCCTCGAAGGACCCGTGGTCGGCACCGTCATGAGCAATCTCGGGCTCGAGCACGCGCTGCAGGACCGCGACATCGAATTCCGCCGCGCGGCCGTCGGCGATCGCTACGTGCTCGAAACGCTCAGGGAAACCGGCGGCGTGATCGGCGGCGAGACCTCCGGCCACATGATCGTGCTCGACAAGGCGACGACCGGCGACGGACTGATCTGTGCGTTGCAGATACTCGCGATCATGAAACAGACGGGCCAGCCGCTCTCCGAGCTCGTGGCGGGTATGCCGAAATACCCGCAAACCATGGTCAATGTGCGCACCGAGCGCCGTATGGATCCCGGCAAGTCGCCGGAGATCCAGGATGCCGTGGCCAGGGCAGAGGTTGAACTGGCCGATTCCGGACGCGTGGTCTTGCGCGCATCAGGGACCGAACCTGTCATCCGCGTGATGGTCGAAGGGAAGGACAGAGCGCAGGTCGTATCACTCGCGGAGCAGCTTGCCTCGGTCGTCGAACGCACGGCGACCTGAGGGCCAATAATCCGTTGATTTGCGGGGCTTGCCCCGGTATCCTTGCGCGCCTTTCGGACCTCCGGGAACTCAGGAAATGCGAGACATCCTCGTCGCAGGCAACTGGAAAATGAACGGCAGCAGTGCCGCCAATGCCGAACTCGTCGCCGGCATCGTCGGCGGTGTTCCCGCGGGAGACGGATTCAGCCTGCTGGTATGCCCGCCATTCCCTTACGTGGCCGCCGTCGTCGAGGCGACCGCCGGTTCGCCGGTCAGCGTCGGCGCGCAGAACGTGTCGGAGCACGACAAAGGCGCCTATACGGGCGAAGTGTCGCCGGGCATGCTGAAGGACCTCGGCTGCGAGTACGTCATCGTCGGACACTCCGAGCGCCGCTCGCTCTACAATGAAACGAGCGGGCAGGTTGCGGCGAAGTTCGTTGCGGCGCAGGCGGCCGGACTGACCCCGATTCTCTGCGTGGGCGAGAGCCTCGAAGAACGCGAGGCCGGCACGACGGAGGCCGTCGTGGACGAACAGCTCGACGCCGTGCTCGACGCCGCCGGGATTGCGGCCTTTGGCACCGCGGTGATCGCCTACGAGCCCGTCTGGGCGATCGGGACGGGCATGACGGCGACACCGGAGCAGGCGCAGGACGTCCATCGCCACATCCGAGAGCGTCTGGCGGGGCATGACGGTACCGTCGCGGCCAAGGTGCAGATACTCTACGGCGGCAGCATGAAAGGCGAAAACGCGGCCGGCCTGCTTGGGCAGGCCGACATCGATGGCGGCCTCATCGGGGGCGCGTCGCTGAAAGCCGCGGATTTCCTGGCGATCGCGCAGGCGGCGGCGAACGACTAACGGATTCGAACACATGGATACTATTGAAAAGGCAGCGTGGATCGCGCACACCCTGATCGCATTGCTGATCATCGTGCTCGTATTGCTGCAGCGCGGCAAGGGCGCGGATGCCGGCGCGGCGTTCGGTGCCGGCGCATCGGGGACGGTTTTCGGAGCGCGTGGATCGAGCAGCTTCTTCTCTCGCGCGACGGCTGTCTGTGCAACCCTGTTCTTCGCCTCCAGCCTGACGCTCGCGTACCTGAGCAGCCAGTCGTCGACGGCACCGGCAAGCCTGCTGGAGGACGCACCGGCGCTGGAAACCGAAGAGGCCGCGGTACCGGAGCTCAATGAAGACATGCCTGTCTCGGATCTGCCACAGCTCGAGTCGGCCGAGGAGAGCGTCGATCTTCCGGAACTCGAGGAAGAACCGGCGCCGGAAGAGGAGTAAAATACCTCTATCACGCTCTGGTGGTGGAATTGGTAGACACGCTGTCTTGAGGGGGCAGTGGCGCGAGCCGTGCGAGTTCGAGTCTCGCCCAGAGCACCAGATATTGAAACGGCCTGCAGGCGACCGCTTGCAGGCCGTTTTTCTTATTCACTTCGGAAATTAGCTGGCCCCCGAGGCGTTGCGGGCGCGAGAATAGGGTGTCCGCGGAGAGAGACACTGATACAATCGCGCGCGAGTTCGGGCGCGATGCATTGCGCCGCTGACACAGGTCAACATGCTGCAAGAATACGTACCGATTCTGATCTTCCTGGGCGTTGCGACCGGGCTGGGCCTGGTGCTTCTGTCGCTGGGATTTCTGATCGGCCGTGGCCGGAAAGACGAAGAGAAGTTGTCGCCTTACGAGTGCGGGTTTGAGGCGTTCGATGACTCGCGAATGAAGTTCGACGTGCGGTACTACCTCGTCGCGATCCTGTTCATCATTTTCGATCTCGAGATTGCCTTCCTGTTCCCGTGGGCCGTGTCGCTCGATACGATCGGCAGGTTCGGGTTGCTGTCAATGGCCCTTTTCCTGGCGATACTCGTCGTCGGCTTCATTTACGAATGGAAAAAGGGAGCGCTCGAGTGGGATTAGCGGAATCGGAGGCGCCCGAGGTGTCGGAAAGCGCCGCGGGCGCAGGAGATAGCCTGCAGAAGAAGGGCTTCGTCGTCACGAGCGTCGACTCGGTCATGAACTGGGCCCGCACCGGCTCGCTTTGGCCGATGTCGTTCGGCCTTGCGTGCTGCGCCGTCGAGATGATGCATGCCGGTGCATCTCGTTATGACCTCGACCGGTTCGGCATCATCTTCCGGCCGAGCCCGCGCCAGTCCGATTGCATGATCGTCGCCGGCACACTGACCAACAAGATGGCGGCACCGTTGCGTAAAGTCTACGACCAGATGCCCGAGCCTCGCTGGGTGGTCTCGATGGGCTCTTGCGCGAACGGCGGCGGCTATTACCACTACTC
>JANQGP010000160.1 GCA_028277265.1 Woeseiaceae bacterium
GGGTCATGCCGCGAGGATAGCAGCCTCAGCCGCGAACGAGCCCGACGACGGCTTCTTCGCCCAGCCGCTGCATGCGTTCGACCAGCGTCAACTGGGACTTCTCCTCGGCGAAAACGATCTTCGTCGTGGTATCGCCGCTTTCCTGCAGCGACTCGATGAACCCGTGCAGGTGCTCCATGTCAACGGCGATGACATCAAGGCAGAGCAGGCCGTCGCCGGCCATGACCGCGACACTCAGAACCTCCGGGCGCTGCAGGAGACTGCGCTTGAGAAGCGAAACGGACTGGCCGGGCGCGGCGATCTCGACGCTGGCGCGCACTTTGAAACCTATCGACTCATAGTTGAGGATGTCGCCGGCGTCATTGAGCACGTTCATACGCTTCAGTGCCGCGATACGGCGCGACACTGCCGTTCGCGACAGATGAACCTTCTGTGACAGCTCGACGGTAGTCAGGCGAGTATTGATCGCCAGCGCCGAGAGTATGGCCACGTCGTACTTGTCCAATTCCGGACGGTGCCTTTTATTCCCCACAGTCTCCCCTTTGCGGATTTCCGCAACTGCAAAACAGTCTGACCGCGTGAATCTGCCGCAGGTTCCATGCTTATGAGTGCTTACGGGCAACGTTTCGTAATGCGCACACATCGCACACATGCGGAGCGTTAAACGCACGAATCGCAACAACCAAACTTCGTGCACGGGACTCTTAGTTAGAGATGGGTGGAATTCTAAGGAAGGGGAGTGGTATGCAAGGCGAATTGAAACAGGTTGCCGACCTGGCGTTGTTCGCGAAGATCGTTCAGACCGGAGGCATTTCGAGGTGTGCGGCGGACCTCGGTATGGAACGTACGACGGTCAGCCGCCGACTGGGGTCCCTGGAGCGCAATCTGGGCGTGAAGCTCCTTGACAGAACGCCGAAGCACATTGCCGTTACGGATGCAGGGAGGCGGTGCCTGGAGCAATGTGAGTTGCTGCTGGAATCCGCGCGCAATGCCACGTCGCTGGCCACGATGGGTGCGATCATCGCCGATACGACGCCTATCGTCGTCGGTGCGCCGCCCGATATTATCGACCGATTCCTCGATATGCCGCTGGGAGAGTTCGAAAGCGACAACCCCGGGCTCGCCATAGAAAAAATGCCCGTGACGCTATGGACCGACGAGGCGGTCGACGCCGTTGACATCGGCATAGCACTAGCACCTGTAACTATCTCGGGCGGGTGGTCGAACACCATTGGCAGCGTCCGGCAGTCGGTGTTCGCCAGCGCCGATTACGCCGCGCGCCATGCGCCGGTCAATTCACCGTTCGATCTCGAAATGCACGACTGCATTGTCGAATCCACCGATCGGGAGCGTCACTCCTGGCGTTTCGGTCGCGGACAAAAAGTTACGACGGTAACCGTCAAGTCGAAGTACGTGGTGTCCAGTTTGCTCGAGGCTCGCGAAGCGACGCTCGCGGGGCTTGGAATCAGCCTTATACCGACGTATCTGTGCGAACCGTATCTCAGGTCCGGACAGCTTGTCGATCTCACGCCCGATGTCGAGTCGGCAGGTCGCGAGGTCGTGGTTATCTCACCTCGACAGCAGCAACGAAAGACGGGGACCGCATCGCTGCGAATGCATCTTGAGAACGCGTTCCGCAAGAACGCGGCGTAGAGATCGCGCCGCAACCCGTATTGCACGGACAAACCCGCGGCGTTTGTGCAACGACGCACAAACGCCGCTTACGCGGGTTCGGCCTGGTTGCGCCGGGCTGCGGCGAAACCGCGCGTTAGGAAGACGCTTCGACGTCCTCGTGGTCGTTGGCTTCTTCCTCGATCGTCTCTGCTTCTTCGAGGATCTTGGCGACCTCTGCATCCGTCTCTTCCGTTTCGACCAGAGGTTTCTCGCTCGCGACACGAATGAGTTCGATCTCGGTTCCGCGTTGCTCCTGTTGCGTCAGGTACGCCTCATAAGGGTCTGCCGCCAGGGCCGCCGAGGAACAGAACCCGGCGCCAATACAAACCAACAGTAGTTTCTTCATCTTCACTTCCTCCTCTTAAGGTGCTCTCTCGTGGTCCCAAATCCCGAGCTCATTGATGGCGTAAACGAATCTCTTGATATCCCGGCTGCCGTTTCGCCGTATTGTGTTGTCGTTTTCGAGTAGCCAGACGTCGTCGCCGAACCTGACGGCGAGCATTGCGTGGTACGTGCTGCGCTGACGTTCCCGCCCGACGACGATACGCATATCGTCGGCATCGACGCCGAACTCTCTCAGGATGAAATACTTGGCGACCGCAAAGTCCTCACAGTCGCCGCCACTGTCCAGAAACCCGGCGAGGGTCTCCCACTGGTTGCCGGCCGAAGATCGCGAGCTGATA
>JANQGP010000183.1 GCA_028277265.1 Woeseiaceae bacterium
TACTGGTTATCTTGACAGCATTGAGCTTGCTCGGTGTGCCGCTGACGGCGTTTGCCTTTGCAACCGGCGCAATTGCCATTGGTGTCGGTTTCGGCGCACAAAACATCATCAACAACTTCATCAGTGGCTGGATCTTGATGGCGGAGCGTCCCATCCGAATCGGCGACTTTGTGGAAATCGATAACACCATGGGAACCATCGAACTTATCGGAAATCGCTCGACGCGAATTCGTCGCGTCGACGGCGTGCACCTGCTTGTCCCCAACAGCAGGCTCCTGGAGCAGACGGTCGTCAACTGGACCCTGGTCGACAAAGAGATTCGGACGATGGTGCGCGTCGGCGTCGAGTACGGCTCGCCCGTTCAACGCGTAGCCGAATTGATCCTGGAAGCCGTACGCGCTCAACCGGAATCCAAAGATGAGCCCGCCCCGACTGTCGTGTTCGAGGACTTCGGCGACAGTGCGTTGATATTTGATTCGTATTTTTGGTGCGATGTCGGCGGCGAAAAGCTGCTTCGTGATATCAGAAGTGAGATTCGATTTCGCATAACCGAACTATTTGCCGAAAGCGGAATCACGATCGCTTTCCCACAGCGTGATATTCACCTGGACTCGAAGGGGCCGCTTGAGGTTCGGGTTTCCCACTCTGACGAGAGAGATGCATGACCGAAACGAAACCCAACTTCCTGTACTGCGGCATTCTGGACGGCCGGGGCAGCGCAAGCGAGATTGCCACTCCGTCGGAATGGGCTGGAGAAAAGGGAGCCCTTTGGATTCACCTCGATGTCCACGATGACAGATCGCGGGAGTGGCTTGAGAGTAGAAGCCGCCTTGACCCGACGATTGTAGATACGTTGCTGGCTGACGAAACGCGACCCCGTTCCTTTGCGACGGAATCCGGCCTGCTCGTGGTCCTGCGCGGCGTGAACACCAATCCCGGTAGCGACCCCGAGGATATGGTCTCGATTCGCCTCTGGATAGAAGGCAACCGCATCATCAGCACGCGCCGCCGCAAGTTGCTGTCAGTAACTGACCTGCGAGAGTCATTAGGCAGGGGCGCCGGACCGACGTCGCCTGGCCAGTTCCTCTGCGCCCTGATCGCCCGGCTCGCCGACCGAATCGGCGACTTCATTGACGATATCGAATCCCGCGTGGGACAGGCCGAAGAAAGCATGGACGACACCGAGCAAACCGAGTTTCGTCACACGATTACCACGCTTCGCCAGCAGGTCGCGTTGGTCCGCCGCTATCTCGCCCCGCAACGCGATGCGCTGGATCGTCTGTACAAGCAGCCCGGAGGATGGCTGTCGGACGCCGACCATCGTGACCTGCGCGACGAGGCGGACCGAATCACGCGTTACATAGAAGATCTCGACCTCGCGCGTGAACGAACGATGGTCCTGCGCGAGGAGTTCCTTGGGCAGCTGGCCCAGGAGCAGAACTCCCGCATGTATGTGCTTTCCGTGGTCGCAGCCGTGTTTCTACCGTTGTCGTTTATCACGGGGCTGCTCGGCATGAACGTCGGCGGAATACCGGGCATCGAAAATCCACGAGGCTTTTTGGCCTCGCTGGCCGTCATGGTCGTTTCGGGTATCGGCTTGCTTGCGTTCTTTCGGGCAAAGAAGTGGCTATAGCGTGGCCCCATGACAAACTCATTCGCCCCACGCCTGCTCCTGGTCACGCTGCTGTTGCCGACGTTTGCACTGGCCGAACTGAGCATTAGAGGTGTTGAGGGTGACATCGAACGCAATGTCCGTGCGTTCGCGACGATTGCGACGGAGTCTTGCGACGCGAATGAACGGGTCGTTCGGCGGCGCTTTCGCAAGCTGGAGGCGGAGACTCGCGAATCACTGGAGCCTTTCGGCCACTATAACGCAACGATCACCACAACGCTTTCGCATGGCGAATCGTGCTGGCATGCGTCGGTAGAGATCGACCCCGGACTTCCCGTTGTACTTCGGAACGTGGATATTCGCATCGCCGGCGCCGCTGCCTCTGACACTGCGTTTCAGCCATTGCTCGCCAATCCTCGACTTGCTCCGGGAGTCCCTTTAAGGCACGCCGAGTACGATCGATTAAAGCGTACGCTGCAGATTCGTGCGGCGGACCGCGGTTACCTGGAGGCGCGCTTTAGCACCAGCCAGCTGGACGTCTGGCCCATGGACAACGCGGCGGATATCACGCTGCATCTCGACAGCGGTCCGCGCTATCGCATCGGCGACATCTACCAGGACCAGGATTTTCTCGAGCCAACTATCGTTGCGGGATACCTCGACCTCGAGCCGGGCACACCGTACGACAGTAGCGACATCGTTCGCGCGCACCGCGATCTGTCGGACAGCGCCTATTTCGGCCACGTGGAGATCCGCCCCGATCTTTCGCGCGCTACAGGCGACCTCGTACCCATCCGCATTTCACTGCGTCCCGGGAATCGTATTGAGTACACGATTGGCGTCGGCGTATCGACCGATACGGGCCCCCGGTTCCGTGCCGGTTTTCGCAACAACAGGATTAATCGCAAAGGCCATCGACTGATTACCGATCTCGGCGCGTCACCCGTCATCCAGGGACTCGCCACCGAATACCGCATCCCGCTCGAAGACCCCCGCCGCGAGTGGTTCAGCGTCACCGGCGCTCTGCAAAACGAGGACGCCGAGACATTCAATAGCGAAGAACAGCGGCTTGGCATTCGCTGGACCAAGGCGATGACCGAGACGTGGCTGCGCACACTCTCCGTCGACATGAGCAATGAGTCCTTCAACGTCGGTGAAACGGTCGATACGAGCCGGGCCATCATCCCGGGCATCATGTTTGACCGGAAAGTCGCGGATCGGGATGTCTTTCCGCTGCGCGGGCACCGACTCGGCGCTGAGCTGCGCGGCACCGACGAATCGCTCGGCTCAACGATGACGTTCGCCCAGGCAACTGCCTGGTTCCGCTGGGTTCGAGCCATTGGCAAGGGCAATCGCGTACTGGCACGCGTAAACGCTGGCGTCACTGCGTCGCGGGACTTCACGACACTGCCGCCATCGGTGCGTTTCTTCGCCGGCGGTGACGATTCCATCCGTGGTTTCGACTACAACAGCCTTGGCCCGAAAGATGCTGACGGAAATGTCATCGGCGGCACCAACCTTCTGACCGCCAGCCTCGAATACGAACGGCATCTGAACGGCAATTTCTACGGCGCAGTATTCGTCGACGCCGGCAACGCGTTCGATGATACCGACTTCAACGCCGAGGTTGGTGCGGGTATCGGAGTTAAATGGCGTTCGCCGCTCGGGCCGCTCCGGCTGTATCTCGGCTACCCGGTCAGCGATGACAACCAAAGCCTTCGCGTGCACTTGCGGTTGGGGGCCGACCTGTGACCCTCGCACGGAAAGTCTTGCTGTTAATCGTCGGCCTCGTCGCCATACTAGCTGCGGCCGTTTACTGGATCGTCGGCACAGAGGCGGGTACGCGCTTTCTTCTGGCGCGCGCCCCTCTGCCAGCCGGGCTTGAACTCGATGAGGTTCGCGGATCGCTTTTGCGCGGCATCGACGCCGGTTCGATTCAATGGACCAGTGATGATATCGACGTGACGATCCGTGAGATCGAGATCGATATTGCCTTGCATCGGCTGTTCGTACGCCACGTATGGGTTCGATCGCTGACGATCGGCAGCTTGGCTGTTCGCACGAAGTCCTCGGAGCGCCAGGGTCCGTTGCGTGAGCTTCCCGGGTTCGAGTCACCGATTGACGTCACGCTCGAGCAATCAACGCTTCGCAATCTGCAACTGTGGCACGGCGAGTTCGAGCGCCAACTCGACGAGCTGCAGCTAACCGGCGCGGTGCGTGGCTCTCGACTTGAAGGACTGGTGCTTGCGGCCCGCAGCAGCTGGCTCGACATCGATCTTGCGGGCGAGGCTCGACTGGACAAAGACTTTCCGGCTGACCTCAATGTGACGTGGCGATGGTCCGATGAAGCCTCGCTGACCCTGAGCGGGCGCCTCGAAGTAAACGGCAATCGCGAGCGGTATTCCGTCCAGCATGCGCTCGATTTGCCGCTTTCGCTTAAGACGTCTGGTCACGTGTCTTACGTTGATGGCGTTGTCGCTGTCGACCTCGGGAACACGTGGCAATCCATCGAATGGCCGGTGGCTGGCAAGAAACTGGCATCGACAGCCGGCAATCTTCGGTTGCTCGGGCCGCTCGACGAGCTCACGTTCGCGCTAACTACGGATGCCGCCGTGGATGATTTGCTACCTGCGCAAATTAGTGCCAAAGGCACGGTCGATACCGACGGTGCCAGGTTCAGCAAGCTGGACGTGTCAAATACACTCGGGCAAATCGCGGCAACCGGGCACACGAGCTGGTCCCCCGCCCCCGAGTTCGATGTGGCGATCCAGATCGTGCGTTTCGATCCATCAGCAGTGCAAGCTTCGCTGAGCGGAAGTATCGCCGGGGCACTTACCGCCCAGGGGTATGCGAGGAAAGAT
Source organism: Woeseiaceae bacterium (assembly GCA_028277265.1). Classification (GTDB taxonomy): domain Bacteria; phylum Pseudomonadota; class Gammaproteobacteria; order Steroidobacterales; family Woeseiaceae; genus UBA1847. The sequence goes on from JANQGP010000183.1 coordinate 4,474, forward strand.
GGCTTGACCATCGATGTCGATGTCGTGTCGTTGGCAGGCAATCTCAACGACCATCAGCTCGGAGGCAGCGGCGCCATCTCCTACGACGGTAAGATGCTTCGATTCGAACGAAGTATCGTCCGCGTCGGCGACAACTCACTACGCTTCTCGGGTGCGGCAGGCGACAGTTTGTCCTTAACCGCGAACGCCGATCTACCGGATATCACCGCGTTGAATTCCGGCGCCGGTGGCGCGCTGTCCTTTGTGCTGAATGTTAGCGGCAGTCGCGACAACCCTGTTGTTCAACTGAATGGCTCTGGCTCGGGCCTGAGCTGGGCGGGACTCTCGGCAAAAAGCCTCGAGTTTGATGCAAAAGGCTCGGCAGGCAGCCATACGCTACAAGCGGAGGTAAGGACGGCACAGGGCAACGGCGCTTTCGAGGCGCGCGGTGGTTTGCAGCAGGGCGCATGGGACGGTGAGATTGCAAGTCTCGCAGTGGCGCAGCAGCTCGCGGGCGACTGGCGTCTTCGCGAATCAGCCCACCTGACTGTCTCCGCTGGACGAATCTTGCTGAGCGGTCTTTGCCTGCAACGCGTCGCTCAGGAAGGTCAGGTCTGTGCCACGTTCGACACCCCGGATGGCAACACGACGAACTTCGACATCTCGGTCACGAAACTCCCATTGGCTGCAATATCGGTGACTTTGCCCGATGGCGTATCCGTTGCAGGGTATTCCGACGCTTTGGCGGTTGGATCTTACGCGGACAATCGCCTCTCCGCCGAACTGAACATCAATCTACAGGACGCGCGTATCGGTGCTGTCATCGATGACGAACCGGTCGCAGCCATTCTGGAGCACGCCGAAGGCAGTGCCACCATCACCGACAACGCGCTGCTCGCAAAGATCAGTCTGGATCTCGATGACGATCTCGGAACCTCTTCCGTTACGCTTTCCGCGGCGGATGTGCTGGACACCGGGTCGTCGATTGAGGGCCATGGCAACGTGGCGATAGACGATCTCACGTTGCTCGGAGTCTTTGTACCCGACATCGCGAACCCTCGCGGTACGATCCGCGGCAATCTATCAATCGGCGGCACCTGGGCCAAACCTTCGTTCATCGGCGGCCTGGCGCTATCAGATGCCGCTTTCGAAGTCAGGAGGGCCGGCATCGAGGTACGTGATATCGAGATTCAACTGGCGCAGTCCGGACCCGGCAGGCTGCGATTCGACGGGCGAGCCTCATCGGGCGAGGGTTTCATCGCGATCGACGGCAACACGTGGATAAGAACCGAGGCCGGCATACGATCCGAGATTCGCCTTCGCGGTCAGAATTTCGAACTGGTCCGGCTACCGGACTGGCGCGTCGCTGCGTCGCCCGACGTCGTCGCTGTCTTTGACGATCGGGCGACACGCGTGTCTGGCGAGCTTGTGGTGCCGGCAGCAAACATCGAGGTCCGCGACGTTCCGCAGTCTGCCGTCACGGCCTCGCCGGATGTCGTTGTGTATCGAGCCGACCAGTCGGAAGAGACCGCACGACGAAAGATTGAGGTCGACGTCAATGCCGTGCTGGGCGAGGACGTCAAGATAGCCGCGTTCGGCCTCTCGACGGGCATCGCCGGCGCTGTCCGGCTGCGAGGCGGCTCGCACGAACCGTTCAATGGATTCGGTCGACTCAGCCTGCTCGGAGGCCGCTACAAGGCGTACGGTCAAGATCTCGACATCGAGCGAGGCGAATTGATCTTCAACGGGCCGCTTGATAACCCGACGCTCGATGTTCGCGCGATACGCCAGACAACGGACGTCGTAGCCGGCATCCAGTTATCGGGTACTCCGGCACAGCTGCGCTCGAACGTATTCTCGGAGCCGCCGCGCAGTGAGGCCGAGGCACTGTCGTACCTCTTGACGGGTCAACCGTTAGCCAGCGCATCCGATACTGGCGACGGTGACATGTTGAACGCCGCTGCGTTTGCACTTGGTGTCTCACGTGCGGGCAGCATTGTCTCGGAGATCCGGGCGGGACTGGGCTTGGAAACGCTTGCGATTGAGGGTGGTCCCGACGACGGCCGCCTGATCGCGGGCAAACGCTTCGGCGATCGATTGCTCGTCGAGTACGGCTATGGTCTTGTCGACAACCTCGGCACCTTGCTGCTGCGCTATCGACTGAGCGACCGCATCACGCTGGAGTCACGCACCGGCACCGTCAGCAATTTCGATATCGTTTATAGCGTCAAGAAGAAATAGGCGCGACATCAAGACTGCGAACGAATTCATACGCCAGTGGTCAAAACAGCGCCTCAAAGCAAAGATCATCCTGGACATCCAGCAGACTGTGAATCTGGAAATCGGCAGGCGAATTGGCGAAAGAGGCGTCGAGTTCGCGTATCCGACGCAGATACTCTTTGTTGAACAGGATTCCGGATAAGGAAGAGGAACCGGCCTCGATGACTCGTTACGAATTGATGATACGCTCCGCCGCCAATCAGCATGATGATTCCGAACGCAATGCCGAGGAACGAGATCATCGGTCAATAGTAGCCTGCATCATCTCGAAGGTCGCGCTCCCGAAAGGACTCGTCGGCGCTTCGCTTCGGTATCCACCGAAGCACATGCAATAGTCAGCGCCAACAGCGCGCGGCTACGAAACGACGATGTAGTATTGTGGGAATAAACTAATCACAGTGTACGTTGTTGCAGGGACAGCACGACGAATCGGATTCAACACATAAACAAAGAAAACACGATGCGCCTGAACACACCTCCACTCGCACTGCTCTTCCTGCTGGGCCCACCGGCCAATGCCTTTGCCGAATGGTCATTCGATGAGAACGGATTGCGAGGTGACTTTGATCGGATCAGCGTTCGCGGCGGCCTGGTCGCGAGCGCGCAGATCGCGTCGATCGATCCGCTTACGTCAAACGGCGACAGCAGCGGCAGCGACGTCGATGCGGCCGCGCGCCTCGACATCGGTTACACCACCGACAACGCTCTGGTTTTCGGGATCGCAGGGCAAGTGGACACCGCATTCGGAGACATCAGCGACTTCGAGCGCAACGAGTTGAACCTTTATCTCGCAGCTGAATGGGGCCGGATTGAGCTGGGCGAGAACGACGGCCCGGCGGACCGACTTTCGTTTGCTGCGCCGCGCGTCGGGCTCGGCCAGGTTCGCGGTGATTTCGGTCGATATCTTGGCTCGGTCGCCCTTCTGACACCTTACGACAGCCGCGACGCAGCCAAGCTTACGTTCCTGTCCGCGCCGCTCAACGGATTTCGAGCCGGCATCTCTTACGCGCCGAACTTCGACATCAACCGCGACAACCCGGATCCGGAATTTCGCCAGCTACAGAGCAATGTCGTCGAAATCGCCGCGCAGTACAACGCCGTCTTCGAGGGCACTGCAATCGGCTTTTCGTTCGCCTGGGTAAGAGGTGATGCAGATGAAGCCACCGAACGGGAGGACATTGACAGCTTCGGCGCCGGTTTCGAGCTGCGCCGCGGCAGGCTGACGATCGGTGGCGCGTGGCTCGATCGCGGCCGATCCAACCTGCCGATTCTTGAAGACCCGCTGCTCGGGGGGGATGACAGCAACGAAATCAACGCCGGCATTCGCTGGGAGGAAACAGACTGGTCCGTAGCGGCGTCTATCGCCAACAGCGAGGAAAACGGCCAGGACATTTCGCGCATCGGCATCGGCGGCACGTGGCGCTTCCGCAAATACTATTATCTCGCAGGCGACTTCGTGCACTACGAGACGGACCTGCCCGTCGGCATCACACTCGACGGCAATGCGCTGCTGCTTGAGGCCGGGGTTCGCTTTTACTGATTCCGATTCCAGCGGAATAAAACCGGGTACTCCGGCGTTGTGGGAACAAGCGGCCGAAAAAAGCCGACTCACAGCGACAAAGGAGTACGACATGTTCAGAAAGCTGCTCAAGCACCGGCCGCATCGAGGCGGTCGAATCCAATCCGGTGCCGGGCTTATCGGCGCGCTTCTGGCCCTAATGGCCGTATCTGCGCCTTTGCAGGCAGAGGACATTGACTGCCCGCCGAACCCCGGCGCAGAAACGATCGACGGCAACGTGATCGTCGTCGGTAACTGCGAGCTGATGGATACGGTGGTCATCGGCAACGTGCTCGTCTACGCAGGCGGCACGCTAAGCACACGAAACGCGTATATCGATGGCAACATCCAGGCCGAAGATGCCGGCAACCTGCGCGTTGAGGACAGTTTGATCGGCGGCAGCATCCAGCTCGATCGGCTCGTCGGTGACAGCGCCGACATACTTGGCAGTGAGGTAATCGGCAGCATTCAGCTTAACGACAACCTCGCCGCCCTGCTCGTTGACGACACGCTCATTGGCGCTGACCTGCAGGCCTTCGCCAATAGCGGCGGCGTCGCGCTGACCGCGAACACGATTGACGGCAATCTTCAGTGCAAGGACAACCATCCGCCGCCGACGGGCGGGTTCAACGCCGTGGGCGGCAACGCGGAAGACCAGTGCGCAACGCTTGCGACGACGAACGGTTCCGATGGCTCAGGTGGTTCCGGCGGCGGTTCCGGTGGTGACTCTGAACAATGTGACGGCTTCCTCGGCGCCGTGCGCGTTGACGGCGACCTCGTTGTCGCGTCGGCCTGTGAACTGGCCGGCACCACCGTCGACGGCAACGTCGTTCTGTATGCCGGTGGCTCGCTCGTCGCAAACGACATTCGCGTGATCGGTAACGTGCAGGCCGACAATGCCTTCGAAATCGACGTTACGAATTCGGATATCGACGGCAATGTTCAATTCGACGAGCTCGTCGGCGACGCCATCGTTAGCAACAGCGAAGTCGGCGGTAGCATCCAACTGAACGACAACCGCAATTTCCTTGCTATCAGCAACAATCGTGTTAACGCCGATATCCAGGTGTTCGCAAATCGGGGCGGTGCCGACATCACCGATAACACGGTAGGCGGCAATCTGCAGTGCAAAGACAACGATCCGGCACCGACAGGAGACAACAACACGGTTAGCGGCAACGCCGAAGACCAGTGCGCCAGCCTGCAGCCGGCAAACGACGCCGGCCAGGGCGGAGGGACATCAAATTCGAACAGCGCCTCTGGCTCCGGCAACGGGCAGGCCGCCAACGGCGTCAGCGAGACCGGTGGCGGCGGTGCGTTCAGCGGTCTGCTGGTCGTCCTGCTTACGTTGCTGGCGACCAGTCGCTGTTCTCGCCGACGCTTCTCACATCGGTAACTCGGAGAAAGGGCGGCGCGGCTCGTGGTGGACACGAGTCGCGCCCGCCTCAACCGCGCATATTGATTGATACAGATAGAATCACTCGTCGCGACAGTCGTCGCTCGCGATCTGACTGACTCGAACAGGCGTTGCACGATACGCCGGCAGCGCAGCACACAGGGTAACGTTGAGCGTTTCTCCGCTGCGCATGTTGGCAAACTCCCGCCGGATGTAATGTCCGACGTCCGGTGCCCACCACCAGGTTCGTCGTTGCAGCGGTCGCATGGACGTCGTCGAATACCGGACGCACTCGATGGGCAGCGTCGCGAACCGCCCGGCCGGCACCCACAGGACCTTCTCGTCTTTCACTTCGCAGCGCCAGAGTTCGGTAACCCGCCGATGGACGCCATTCGCCTCGACCCGGGTCAGCACGCGAAAACGGGCTTTGCGACCAGGCTTCGGCGGCCAGATAGCATCGGCGTCACCCATGACCCGAC
>JANQGP010000233.1 GCA_028277265.1 Woeseiaceae bacterium
ACGCATGTCGATCTTGATCCCGGGACGTTTGGCATTTACCTGGAGGGGCTGAAATCCACCTGGATCGCCGCCAATGAGGTCGCCAAAGAACTGGGGCAGATCAAAGATTACGCGATTTACGCAAATCAGTTCGGTGGAGCTGACGAGTTCGATCTGATACTGGTGGTCGAAATGGAAAGCACCGACGACATCGCACCGAACCGACAACGCTACGAGGAATTCCTGGAAGCGTATGGTCAGGCAAATATCGACGAAGCGAATGACACAGTTCTTGAACTGTACAACAAGATCCGAAGAATCCAGGGCAACTACCTGCTTCGCAAGATCGAAGTGAAGTAGCCTGGAGGCGTGCGGCCCGGGGAGCCTGAGGGATAGACTCGAATCGCGGAGAGGGATAGGCGCTTCGCGTTCTAACTTGCGGCTACGCCCGAGGGATAGACTCGAATCGCCTAAGGGCGATTCTCGCCCCTTCGGGGCGCACTTCGTGCGTCATCCCTCTCCCCCAGCCAAAAAAATGGGCCCGTTGGGCCCATTTGTTTTTGGCTGGGGGAGAGGGATTCGAACCCCCGTTGACGGAGTCAGAGTCCGTAGTCCTACCACTAGACGATCCCCCAAAAAGGATCGTGTCGCTCGATCAGCGCTTCGAGTACTGCGTCGCGCGGCGTGCCTTGCGCAGACCGACTTTCTTGCGCTCAACCTCGCGAGCGTCGCGGGTTACGAAGCCTGCCTTACGCAGATTCGGGCGCAGCGCCTCATCGTACTGCATCAGCGCGCGCGTCAGGCCGTGACGAATCGCGCCCGCTTGGCCCGTCGTGCCGCCGCCCTTCACCGTGACGTTCACGTCGAATCTGTCACCGAGCTGCGTCAGCTCTAGCGGCTGGCGGACGATCATCTGGGCCGTCTTGCGTCCAAAGAAGACATCGAGCGGTTTCTTGTTGACCGTGATGTCGCCCTTGCCGGAGGTCAGGAAGACGCGAGCCGTCGAGGTCTTGCGACGACCGGTACCGTAATAAAACGTATCACTCATAATCTCTACTCAATCCTGGAGGCGTTTATGCGTTCACTTCCAGCGGAATCGGCTGCTGCGCCGTGTGCTTGTGCTCGGGACCGGCGAAGACACGCAGCTTCGAGAACATTCGGCGTCCCAGCGGGCCACGCGGGAGCATGCCTTTGACTGCCTTCTCCAGTGCGCGCTCGGGGTGCTCGTCGAGCAGCTTGTCGAGCGGAACCGACTTCAGGTTGCCGATGTACCCGGTGTGATGGTGGTAAATCTTGTCCTTCAGCTTGTTTCCGGTCACGCGGATCTTCTCCGCGTTCACGACGACGATGTAGTCGCCCGTATCGACGTGCGGCGTGTACTCCGGCTTGTGCTTGCCGCGCAGGCGGCGCGCGATCTCGGTCGACAGGCGACCCAGGGTCTTGCCGGTAGCATCGACGACGTACCAATCGCGGCGAACCTCTGCCGGCTTCGCAGAAAACGTCTTCATAATCCTGATTCTCAATAAAAGGTCTTCCGTTCGCGCGCGCAGAAGCGTCCGCCCGAACGGCGAAAGGCGCGAAATTCTACTGCAGGCCCAAGCCTATTGCAAACGCGGTACGGGCGGAATTCGGGTCCGGCGATCAGAACGAGTATTCGAGCGACAAGGCCGTGTAAGTGTCTGTTTCTTCTAGCGTCGGTGCGACGTCGGTATTGTGCTTGATCGTGTACGAGGCAACCAGCGCCACATCGCCAAAGACCCTGGCGGACAGTGCCGTCACCGATTCGATGTAAGTGTTGTCCGCGCCGCCCTCGGCCGTCACGTCCTGGCGGAACTGCGAGGTCTCGCTGATCAACCACTTGTAGTCGATGCCGCCGCGGAATACGGTCTCGTCTTCCGTGACACCGAGCTGGGTCTCCGACTGCCTCGCACCTGCGCCGATTTCGGCGTTGAGCTTGTGCTTGTCGGCGTCGATCAAGCGGCGGCCGTAGCCCACGGTCTGGGAAAACTGGGTGTCGAAGCCGCCAAAACGATCCTTGCGCCAGTCAAGACGGCCGAACAGGAAGTCGTTGTCCGTAAAGTTGCGCTCGCTCTTCCAGCCGAGGTCGTAGGCCTCCGCCGTGGTCGAGTCGTCCTCGGACGCGTTGACCGCCGATGCCATGACCAGGTGTGCCCATTTACCCGTCTTGTAGCCGAGCTCGAAACCCGTATTCAGAGTCGAATTCTCGGTGTTGCCGGATGTCGCGAGGTAACCCAGCGTCGCCTTGCCCGACCACGGGCTTTGCGGCTCCGATTGCTGGGCCACCAACGAGGCCGGCGCGACCAGAGCCGCGATCATGACGAACGTACGCAGATTCATGCGTTTCTCCTTGCAGAAAATCGATTTGAGCCGCCGGAAAGGGCGGCGGAGTATACCGTTGAATGACGCCGCTTCGCTATACTTGGTCACATGGAAAAGCGACAACTCACACCGATCGACCGTCTGCTCGCCAGCGCCAACAATGCCCTGCGCACCGTGGCCGCGCCTGCAGGTCGATCCGCACGAACGAGTCCGGCACAGCATATCGAGGACGCCGATCTGAGCGACGCCCAGAAACGTCACGCCGCGGGGCTGATGCGCGTCAATCACGCGGGCGAGGTGGCCGCCCAGGCGCTCTACCAGGGGCATGCGGCGGTTGCCCGTGACAAGGACATCGAGGAGCAGATGCAGCACGCCGCGGACGAGGAGTTCGATCACCTGGCCTGGTGCGAAGAACGAATCAGTGAACTCGGCGAGGACGTCAGCAAGCTGAGCCCTGTCTGGTATGCCGGTGCCTTTGCCATCGGGGCGGCAAGCGGCATCCTCGGCGACAAGTGGAGCCTCGGCTTCATCGCCGAAACCGAGCGCCAGGTCTGCGAGCACCTGGACAGCCATCTCGAGGGCCTCCCGCCTGAGGACGCGAAGAGCCGCGCCATCGTCGAGCAGATGCGCGACGAGGAGCTGGAACACGGGCAAAACGCGATCGAGGCGGGCGCTGCCGAGCTGCCTCAACCGGTCAAGCGGCTAATGCAAATGACGGCCAAAGTGATGACGAAAACGGCGTATTGGGTGTAAGCCCTCGCCGAAACTGGAATAAAATCCCTTAAAACACGGACTTAGCTTGCCCTGACCGGCATTCTGTATTAAAAGGGATTCGCAACAGGGGCGAGGAATGATCAATGCAGACTACAGCGAAAAATCTGAGCGATGTACCGGCGATTAACCGCTTCCTGAGTTACTGCCGGGTACGGACGGTTCCGCAGAAAACTGTGATGATTCACGCCGGCGACCTGCCGGACGTTTTGTACTACATCGTCGACGGCTCGGTCGAAGTCATGATCGAGGACGAGGACGGCAATGAGATGGTGCTGGCCTATCTCAACAAAGGCCAGTTCTTCGGCGAAATGGGACTCTTTTACGAGCAACCGACGCGCAGTGCCTGGGTACGCACGCGGACCGAGTGCGAGATTGCCGAGATGACCTATCCCCGCTTCCGTCAGATCGCGAGTGAAAGCCCGGGGCTCGTCTTCGAGCTTGCCACACAGCTCGCTACGCGTCTCGACCGAACGAATCGCAAACTCGGCGATCTCGCCTTCGTCGACGTTACGGGCCGCGTCGCCCACGCCATCATGGATCTCTGCAACGAGCCGGATGCCATGACGCACCCGGACGGCATGCAGATCAAGGTCAGCCGCCAGGAGTTGAGCCGCCTCGTTGGCTGTTCACGCGAGATGGCCGGCCGGGTTCTCAAGGTCCTCGAAGAACAGGGGCTTGTTTCGGCCAGCGGCAAGACGATCGTGGTGTACGGCGCGAGACCGAACCGCAAGCTTTGACAGGAAATAGGGTACCGGACACCCTATTGCTTGCCGATTTCCGCTCTCATTGCAGCGATCGTTGCCGCGTAATCGTCGCTGCCGAAGATGGCCGAGCCGGCCACGAAGGTGTCGGCGCCTGCGGCCGCAATCTCGCCGATGTTGTCGACCTTGACGCCACCGTCGATCTCGAGGCGAATCTCGAGGCCGCTGTCGTCGATGAGCTTGCGCGCCCGGCGCAGTTTTTCGAGCGCGGAGGGGATGAACGTCTGGCCGCCGAAACCCGGATTGACGGACATGAGCAGCACCATGTCGACCTTGTCGATCACGTGATCGAGCCAGTCGAGCGGTGTCGCGGGATTGAAGACGAGACCGGCCTTGCAGCCCTCGTCGCGAATCAGGCCGAGGGTGCGATCAGGGTGCCTGCTCGCCTCCGGGTGGAACGTGATGTAGCTGGCGCCAGCCTTCGCGAAGTCCGGGATGATGCGGTCGACGGGCTCGACCATCAGGTGCACGTCGATCGGGGCCTCGATGCCGTAGCTGACGAGCGCCTCGCAGATCGTGGGGCCGATCGTCAGGTTCGGGACAAAGTGATTGTCCATGACGTCGAAATGCACGATATCCGCGCCGGCGTCCAGCACGGCCGCGACATCCTCCCCGAGGCGGGCGAAGTCGGCGGATAGAATCGAAGGGGCGATTAGCGGTCTCACGGCCTGTCCTTGATGCAGTGTCCGGTTGGAGATTACCTGATTGAGCGCCGCGCTTTCAGCATTTCGTAAGCACCGCGCACCTCGCGCGTGCGGCGTTCCGCCTCGGCGATGTCGTCAGCGCTGGGGTCGTTGCCGGCAATCTTGTCGGGGTGGTTGCGGTTCATCAGGCGCCGGTAGGCCGTCTTGATATCGTCGTTGCTGGCCTCGGGCGAGACGCCCAGTGCGCGGTACGCATCGCGTAGGCGGGCTGCGTCGGCGTCGCCGGCCGGCGATCGCTTGAAACCCTTTTGAGCTCGGATCATCGCCTCGAGCTGGGCAAGCTCGACTCGACCGATATCGAGCTCCGTACAAATGCGCCAGATCATCGCGCGCTCCGCGCGCCGCAGCGAGTCCTTGGCGAGCACGACCTCGAGCAGCAAGCGCAGGAACAACGTGCGCTTCCCGGGGCTGCGACCGCTGATCCTCCTGACCTCGCGCACGGTCTGCACGAGCGGGAATCCGGGGTTCTTGCCGTCGTCGAACCAGCCGATCGCCCTGCGTACCTGAGATGGATTCAGACCGAGTCTGTGCATGATCAGGCGCGCAGCGCGGATCTCGTCCTCGCTGACGCGTCCGTCCGATTTGGCGAGATGGCCCATGCAACCGAACAGCGCGCGCACGAACTCGTCGGAGACGCGAGCAAGCGATTCGTTCTCCCGCTCGAATCGTTTCACGCTGTTGCGGAATCCCCGGTAGAACTGCCATGCGATCAGCAGGACGAGGATCAGGCCAATGATCTTTCCGAAGAGCATATCGGTCCGCATCGTATCGCGACTGGCCCGCCATTCCCATGCGGCCCTTGCCTGCATTTGGCGGAGAGGCGATCATCGCCGGATGAACAGCGCCGATGTCCTCTTCGAGTCCGCCATTCCCGATCTGCCGTTGCTCGGTCGCGGCAAGGTCCGCGACATCTACAGTGTCGACGACGATCACCTGTTGATTGTCACGACCGATCGCCTGTCGGCCTATGACGTCGTGTTGCCGGACCCGGTGCCCGGCAAGGGTGAAGTGCTTACGAAGCTCTCGCTGTTCTGGTTTCGCATGATGCGTGACATCGTCGATAACCAGCTCACCGACCTGACCGTCGCCGACGTGATCAAGGATGCCGAATTGCGGGAGCAGCTTGCCTGTCGGTCGCTCGTCGTCAAGCGATTGAAGCCTTTGCCGATCGAGGCCGTGGTGCGTGGGTACCTGATCGGTTCGGGCTGGAAGGACTACCAGGAAACCGGCCGGGTCTGTGGTATCGACCTGCCCGACGGACTGCGACAGGCTGACAGACTCCCCACCACGTTGTTCACACCGGCTTACAAGGCCGAAGCCGGCGCGCACGACGAAAACATCGACTTTGCAAAAGTCGTCGAACTGGTCGGTGAGAAGTACGCCGGCCGGGTGCGAGACATTTCGGTCGAAATCTACGAACGTGCCGCCACTTACGCAAGAGATCGCGGCATCATCATCGCCGACACGAAGTTCGAGTTCGGTACCGACGAGCAGGGGCGTCTCTACATCATCGACGAAATGCTCACACCCGACTCATCACGCTTCTGGCCCGTCGAGGGCTACGAAGTCGGCATCAGCCCGCCGAGTTTCGACAAACAGTTCGTACGTGACTATCTCGAGACACTCGACTGGGACAAGGCGCCGCCTGCACCCGAATTGCCGGGCGACATTCTCGAAAACACCGCGCAGAAATACCGGGAAGCCTACGAACGGATGGCGTCACCGCCCGACCTCTAGCGGCCTCAGGAAACAGGATTCGCAGGCTGCCGGGCCGCCGGAACTGGTTCGCGGTCTGCGGAGGCTGTACAGGAGTACAATGGCCCCATGATCGCGACACTGTGGGCCAAACTCGAGCATCTCATCTGGGACGACGGGCTGACGCGTTACGGTCTCGTCGGCCGCATCTGCGCGGGTGTGCTGCGCAACCTGTGGGCCGTATTGCGCGATATCGCCTCCGGGCAGCTCAACCTGCGTGCGATGAGCCTCGTTTATACCACCCTGCTCTCGGTTGTTCCGCTGGTGGCCGTCAGCTTCTCGGCCCTGAAGGCATTCGGCGTCGACGAATACATCGAACCGCGCCTGTACGGACTTCTCGAGCCTCTCGGTCCGAAGGGTGCCGAATACACGGACCAGGTCATGAAACTCGTCGACGCAGTCAACCCTAACGTCCTCGGCGGTGTCGGCATCATCTTTTTCATCTACACCGCGATCTCGATGGTGCAGAAGATCGAAGACGCATTCAACTATGTCTGGTACGTATCCAAGCCCAGGAGCTTCGCAACTCGCCTCGTCGAGTACAGTACGGTCCTCATCGTCGGTGCGATCGCCGTCGGCATTTCCGTCAAGGCACTCGTCGACTTCAGCAAGGAAAAACTGGTCGTATCGATCCAGGAAAGTGAGGCGCTGGCGCCGGTTCTTTCACTGACCGATCGTCTGATGCCCTACGCCATCACGATCCTGATCTTCACGTTCCTCTACCGCTTCATGCCGAACACGCGAGTCAGGTTTCGCTCGGCACTGGTCGGCGGTGCGGCCGGTGGCGTCCTGTGGGCAACTACCGCCGTGATATTCGCATCGTTCGTCGCTACGTCGACGAACCGTCAGGCCATTTACGCGAGTTTCGCGGTTGCGATCTCTGCACTGATCTGGCTCTACCTCAACTGGCTGATCCTGCTCATCGGGTCGCAGGTCGCGTTCTACTACCAGAATCCGGCCTACCTGCGTATCGGACGTCGAGAACCGCGACTGTCGAACGAGATGAGAGAGCGTATTGCGCTGAATATCATGTACCTCGTGGGGCGCGAGTTTCGCAATCCGGTTCTTGGCGTCGACCTCCGCTCGATCGGTCGAATGCTTCGTATACCGACGATTACGCTTGCACCGATTGCCCTCGGCCTCGAGGAGAGCGGCCTGCTGACCACCGACGAGAAAGAACACCTGATGCCCGGCAAGGACCTGGCGCGGATCGGCCTTCAGGACATCCTCGCGGTCGTGCGTACCGAGGGCGAGACCGGATCTCACAAGACGCCGAGATGGGACGACACGATTGCGAC
>JANQGP010000241.1 GCA_028277265.1 Woeseiaceae bacterium
AGACACTGGAACCGAGATGCTAGGGCGTTCGGCATTAGATCATCTGTGGATGGCAGGTATATCGCCTACGTTCGCGCAAGAGCGCGGCGGCCCATTGGTTCTGGTCAAAGGCGATGGTGTTTATGTCGAATGTGAGAGTGGACGTCGCTATATCGACGCGATCGCGTCGCTGGAGGCGTCCGCGGTCGGACATGGTCGAGTCGAAATTGCACGCGCGGTCGCAAGCGAATACGAGCAGATTGAGTTTCTCGATACGCTCCGCTATACAAGCCGACCCGCAATACGACTTGCAAAACGACTTGCAACGCTGGCGCCGGGCGATCTCAACCGGGTGCATTTTGCGACCAGCGGCTCGGAGGCTGTAGAGGCAGCGATTAAGATCGCACGGCAGTATCATCAGCTGCGAGGATCACATGCCAAGTATAAGGTGATCGGACGATATCTCGGATACCACGGGTGCACATACGGAGCCATGGCACTCGACGGGAACTATCATCGCACGAGAAAGCACCTGTTTGAGCCTCTGCCGGCAATGGGCCGGTTTGTTGAATCAACTGCAACTGCCGCCGATTTTGAGCGGCTGATACTGGCCGAGCGAGGAGAAACCGTTTCGGCGGTTTTGATCGATCCGGTTGCTACGTCGTCCGGGTTGTATCCTCAATCCGACGAGTTTTGGCAAGAGCTACGCAGCATATGCGACAGACATGACGTGTTGCTTATCGCCGACGAAGTAATAACGGCCTTTGGCCGTACTGGACGGTGGTTTGCGAGTGACAGAGGCGGCGTCACACCAGATATCATTACGGTCAGCAAAGGCCTTTCAAGCGGCTACTTACCGATATCGGCGGTTATCGCAAGTGATCGCGTAGCCTCGGAATTCGACAACCCCGAGCGGGTTCTGATTCACGGCCATACTTACGGCGGCCACCCGATCGCCTGCGCTGCCGCCCTGGAAAACCTCCGGATCATCGAAGACGAACGCCTCGTCGAACGAGCCGGCGAGATGGAGGCCGTGATGCGTCGCTTGTTGGATCCCCTTCGTTCGCATCCGCTGGTCGGCGACATTCGCGGAATAGGCTTGATATTCGGCATCGAGTTGATCAATAGAAGTCGACCCGAAGAACTACCATACGAATTTGGCAAGCACGTCCTGAAGATGCTGGAGGATGAAGGAGTACTAACGTTCGTGCTCAGCCCTGGCAACCTCCTGTTTCTGTGTCCTGCACTCATTATTGGGGAGGATGAACTCGAAGAGCTCGTTGCGAGAATAGTAAAGGTTCTCGATGCGGCTGCGGCGGATAGGGGAATTGCCAGCTAAGCTGGTCGCAATAGACAGAACACCCAGGGTTTGGGCGCGAGGGTTTTTTCCGGCTTTGATAGGCGAGCCGTCGCGACCAGGTTTTCGAAGAGGCGATTCTTAGTGGACAAGCTCAAGGCCGCGATTGCCAACGCAACGACTTTGGTCGGCAATACAGTCTTTATCGCAATAGATGGATGGGGCGCTTCCGGCAAATCGAGTTTGGCATCACATATCGGCGATGCGCTAGGTGCAGAGATCGTTCGTGTTGATGATTTTTCTACGCAAGAATCATTCAGCTGGATCACACGATTTCGCGAAGAAGTGCTGGTGCCGGTGGCGAACGGAGAAAAAGCACTCACGTACCAGCCCGAATCTTGGTGGGGTCACACGCCGAAACCTATAGTAGATCAACCCGTGACGCCGATAATGGTCGTCGAAGGGGTCGGTTGCCTTACAGCGGAGCTGTGGCCCAACTGGGGCGTTACAGTCTTCGTCGACACACCCCGATCTATATGTTTCGATCGGGGAGTTGAACGAGATCTCGCGTCCGGACAACCAAAAGAGAAGGTAGCTCGCTGTTGGAGGGAATGGCAGGCTGCAGAAGCGCAGTATTTTGAAGCGCAGAACTTGGCTGCTCGAGCGGGTTTTGTCATCGACGGAACGGCGAGCTTCGCCGGACAGCTGTGAACTATTGCTCGGCGCCGGGTCACCGGATGTCGGGTCGGCTCGTGGCCGAGGTCGGAAGCAGCTGATTTCCGGTTGCGATCTGTACCGTTTTGGGGCCAGGCTCACAACAAGACGGGCCTTGCAATCGACGTACTAACTGCTCAGGTAACCCGGCTGCGCTGTCGCCGAACGGCACTTGCCAGCTGGTTGCGCCACATTGCCGAATATACGCCTGCTAGCTACAGCAGATCTTCGTGGGTTCCTCGTTCAACTGCTCGCCTTCATCAAGCACGACAATTTCACTAGCGTGCACGACTGTCGACAAGCGATGCGCCACGAGAATGGTCGTCGCTTTCTTCGTCGCATTGAAGACTTGGCGGAGGGTCTTATGCTCGGTCATCAAAACGAGTGCTTTTCCCGTATCGCATATCGAGGACACGGTTGGCGCCGGCGATACGTTTCACTCCGCGTTTCTTGCCTCGCTGGTTCGCGGTGGCGCCG
>JANQGP010000304.1 GCA_028277265.1 Woeseiaceae bacterium
CATCGCAGAGCTGACAGCGCTGTCATCAATGTGCATAATGGACGAACGCACTCCTGACAATCCACCAGAGGTACCGAGAAGATGAGTGAATATCCGCGCCTTACCGAGATGGGTGTCGTGTCCTTCGACGAGATCGCCGGATATACGGTCAACAGTCTCGATTACACGGACTTCCTGCGCATTGACTACGATCGTCCGAAAGACTCTTTCCTGCCGGTCAGGCGGACCTACGAGTTCCCGCGAACGCAAAAGAAAGCGCCGGCGGGCAGCGGTCGCGAAGAGACCGTCATGGAGAGCAACGTGTGTCTGCGCGAGGCGCTAGTGGAATTGAAGGCGATCGTCGGCGCGCGGGAGAGCAAGAAAGGTATCGCCGCGTGCATCCTCGAAGAGGTCCAGCGACTCGAAGACGAGACGGCCGCGCATGCCGCGCGGATACGGCAGCTGGTCGGCAAACTCGACTAACGATTCCCGGCCTGCATCGAATGGTGGCTGTGATCCATGCCGCCACCCGGACTCGTGAGCTTCATGACCGGCATCGCGATCGTTGCGATACCGAGGACGACGATCAGCAAACCCGCGCCAAGGCGCTTGCCGGCCATGAACTGGGCGATCTTCGACGCGCTGACACCGGTGGCGATCATTGCCGGCATCGTGCCAGACCCGAAAGCGATCATGACGAGGCCGCCGGCCGCCGCATCGGTCGTGGTTGCGGCCAGCAGCAGCACGCTGTAGACGAGTCCGCAGGGCAGCCAGCCCCAGATCAGTCCGAGCCCGAGTGCCTGCGGCAGCGTCTCGACCGGAACAAGCCCTTTCGCGGCGGGCGCTATTCGCTGCCAGATCCTTGCGCCCGCGCTCTCGAGCGGTGCGAGGATGCGCCAGTTGAATGCGACCTGCGCCCCGACAAGGATAATCAGGATGCCGCTGGCGAGGCGCACCGGCGGGCCCAGCGCCGGGATCGAGTCGACCGCGCCTTTACCGAGCACGGCGACGACCACGCCGAGAAACGCATAGGTGAGAACGCGGCCCAGGTTGTAGGCAACGGCCTTCGGTACCTGGGTCCTGAGCGCCTGGACGTTCGCATTGACGGCGAACAGACCCGAAATACCGGCGCACATGCCGAAACAATGCGCGCTGCCGAGCAGCCCGGTCAGAAATGCGGCGCCAAGCACCGGCAACAGGTCGATCATTCCTCGTCGTCCCCATGCGGCTTGCTGTCGTCATCCATGACGACGCGCATCGCCGGCGTGTCGAGATCGTCGAATTGCCCGCTGCCAACAGCCCAGAAAAACGCCCAGACGGCGCCGCCCAGCAACAGCAGCGCAAGTGGAATCAGCAGATAGAGAATCGACATCGTTATTCGAACCGGTTGAGGCGCAGGGCGTTGAGCACCACGACGAGGGAGCTCGCGCTCATGCCGATGGCGGCTGCCCACGGCGGCACGTAGCCGGCCGCCGCGAGCGGCAGCGCAAGTGCATTGTAAACGATCGCCCAGGCGAGGTTCTGACGGACAATACGCATTGTCTTGCGGGCCATCTGTACGGCTGTCGTCAGCGGCTTCAATGAATCGCCGAGCATCACGATGTCGGCGCTGGTCTGCGCGAGCAGCGCGCCGTGCGCCGGGGCGATCGAGGTATCCGCACCCGCAAGTACGGGCGCATCGTTGATGCCGTCACCGATCATGACGACCCGATTGCCGGCCCGCTGCGCGGCCTCGATGATCGCAAGCTTGTCCTCGGGTGAGCACTGCGAGTGCGACGTCCGAATACCGAGTTGTGCCGCCGTGGCGTCGACGGCGACGCGATTGTCACCGCTGACGAGCTCCGTCTCGAGGCCAAGCTGACGAAGGCGCGCCAGCGTGCCGGCGGCGTCGGGGCGCAGCGCATCCTCGAGCGCGAACCAGGCAACGACCCGGCCTTCAGTGCCGAGGAATACATTCGTCGCGCTTGCGTCGTCACTCGCGGCGCCACCGCCGACGAACCGCGCGTTGCCGAGGCGCCATTCGCGACCGTCGATCGTCGCGCTGACGCCCTGGCCGACGACGATCTGGTGATTCGAGATGGCGGGCAGTGCGCCGTCCAACTCGAACGCTCTCGCGAGCGGATGCGTCGACGGATGCTCCAGGGCCGCGGCGATGACGCGACAGTCGCGCTCGGTCCGGCCGGGGTCGGTAACGACGACCGATTCGATACGCGGTTCGCCGAGGGTCAGCGTGCCGGTCTTGTCGAACATTGCGACGTTCACACGTGACAACGACTCGATGGCATCGCCGTTCGTCACGAGCAATCGCAGCTGCGACAGCCGGCTCCCTGCGGCGGCGAATGCAGCTGGCGTCGCGAGCGCGAGGGCACAGGGACACGTGACAACGAGCACGGACAGCGTAATGACGAATGCGCGTTCCGCGTCGACGAAGTACCAGAAGGTTGCAACGGCGGCAGCCACGACCAGCAGCGCGATGACGATGTAGCTTGCGATCCGGTCGGCGAGGGTGACGAACGACGGGCGCGCGTAACGCGCTCGCTCGCTCATGCGGCTGATCGTGCCGAGGGTCGTATCGCCGCCCGTCCTCGTCACCGTCATTTCGATCATGCCGTCGAGGTTGACGCTGCCGGCCGCGAGTTCGTCGCCGACCGCTTTGACCCGGGCACGTGCTTCGCCGGTCAGCAATGCCTCGTCAACGCTCGTCGCGCCATCGGCAAGCACCCCGTCGGCCGGAACCGGTTCGCCTGCACGGATCAACACGCGGTCGCCGCATTGCAGCTGGTTGACGGGTACGACGAGGTGCGCCTCGTCGTCGATGCGCGTCGCCGTGTTCGGCAGCAGCGAGGACAGTGCGGTGCTGCGGTCGATCGAGCGATGCCGTGCCCTCATCTCGAGAAAGCGCCCGAGCGTAAGAAAGAACACGAACATCGTCACGGAGTCGAACCACACGGCTTCGCCGCGTGTAAACGTGGCATAGACGGATGCGGCGTACGCGGCGCCCACGGCGACCGACACGGGCAGATCCATGCCCGGCTTTCGGCCGACGACGCCGCGCCAGGCACTCGTGAAGAACGGCTTGGCCGCGTAGAACACGACGGGCGTCGTAACGAAGAAGCTCACGAGCCGCAGGAAATGCTGCATCTCGGGGTCGATGGTGTAGAAGTCCATCGAATAGAGACCGACCGCGAACATCATGACCTGCATCATGCCGAGCGATGCGACGAGCAGGCGTTTCAACGCCGTTCGCTGCTCGGCAACCTCGGGCCGCGCGATGCTTTCGGGCGAGAGCGGCTGTGGCTGGTAGCCGAGTCCCGCGAGCGTGGCGAGATGATCGGAAAGGCGCGAATCGCCGGCGAACTGCAGGCGCAGCCGATGCGTGATCGGGTTGACCTCGGCGGTCCGGATGCCCGGCTGTTTGCCGAGCGTCGTCTCGATGAGCCAGCTGCAGGCCGAGCAGTACATGCCGCCGACATAGATCGTGGCCTCGCGCGCGCCGTCCCGCTGTTCGGTGAAAGCCTCGAGCATGTCGGGGTTGTCGAATACGATCCACTCGGCGGCTTCCTCGGGCGGTTTGCCGACGCCGGGTTCGGGCGCGTCGCGAAGCTCGTAGTAGCGCGTCATGCCCGTGTCGCGTATGAGTTCCGCGACGGCTTTGCAGCCCGGGCAGCAGACGGGCTGCTGCGCGTCCTCTATGGTTACCGTGAGATTGCAGTTGGGCGGGACGGGCAGTGCACAGTGAAAGCAAGCCTCAGCGTGTCCCATCGCTCCCCGACCGCAGCGTCAGCGCCGCATCGCCGTTCCATTCGGCCGACAGGCGCCAGTCGGACGATTTCAACACGGCGTAATAGCGGCCCTCGGGTATCGAGACGAAATGGCCGACCCAGACCGGGTTACCGTCGGCGTCGGGCATGGCCTTGTTCAGCATGATCTGCCGGTCGCGATCGGCGAATGCAGGGTGCGACATCTCGAACTCGAGCGTTGCGGGCGGCTCCTCGAGTTCACCCGACAGGATCACGGCCCTGACGACGCCGGTCGTCGAGTCGATATCGACCGCGGCGGCGAGGCCGAGCTCGGAAGCCAGGCGCGCCGCCGCCACCTGCCGGTCGGCTTCGGCCCTGACCCCCTTCTCGGGAACCAGCACGAGCGAATCGGTCGTCTGCATCGCGATCCACAACGTCGTGAATCCGGCGATCACTGCCGATGCGGGCAGCGCGATGACGAACCACGGCCAGAATTGCCGATACCAGGGTTTGGTGTCTTCTTGAACCATGATGAACGCAATAATGCCAGGGTGTCAGGGCGTGGGGCCGAGGAAACGACTGTCCTCCGCGACGAAGACACTTTCGTCATCGACGGCCGTCACGCTGAATTCGATGTTCATGATGCCATAGGCGTTGTCGCGATGGGCACGCACGCGAACCGGCAGGTTGAGGACGCCCCCGCCGTCGACCTCGATCGTGTCGCCGACGCCGTCGAGCGAAATGCCCTCGGCGCCCGTCACGGCAAGATAGAAACTGCGCGGGTCGTCGCTCTGATTGATGACCTTGAGTGTGTAGGTGTTTTCGATCATGTCGCCCGGGACTTCGCGATACAGCGTGTTGCGATCGCGGATGATGTCGAGGATGACCGGCGTACGGGTGGCCATCGAATACGCGAGTCCCGAAATCATGACGAGCAAAATGGTTGCATACACGAGGACCCGCGGCCTCAGTATGCGGGACGGCTTGCCATGCAACGCGTTCTCGGTCGTGTAGCGCACGAGGCCGCGCGGGTAGTCCATCTTGTCCATGATCGAGTCGCAGGCATCGATGCAGGCCGCGCACGCGATGCACTCGTATTGCAGGCCCTCGCGGATATCGATACCCGTCGGGCATACCTGTACGCACAGGGTGCAGTCGATGCAGTCGCCGAGGCCCATCTCCTTGTGGTCGACGCCGCGCTTGCGGCTGCCGCGGGGTTCGCCGCGCGCTTCGTCGTAAGAAATGATCAGCGTGTCCTTGTCGAACATCGCGCTCTGGAAACGTGCGTAGGGGCACATGTACTTGCACACCTGTTCGCGCATGTAGCCCGCGTTGCCGTAGGTTGCCAGCCCGTAGAACAATCCCCAGAACAGTGTCCAGCCGCCGACACTCAGGGCCAGGATATCCATGCCGAGTTCACGTATCGGCTGGAAGTAGCCGACGAAGGTGAATCCGGTCCAGAGCGCGAACGTGATCCAGAGAAACTGCTTTGAGAACTTCCGTCGGAACTTGTTCCACGACCACGGCGCCTTGTCCAGCTTCATGCGCTGCAACCGGGTGCCTTCGGTGAACTGCTCCATCCAGATGAAGATCTCGGTCCACACGGTCTGCGGACAGGCGAAGCCGCAAAAGAGACGGCCGCCGAGCGCCGTGAAGAAGAACAGGCTGTAGGCCATGATCATCAGGAGCAGGGCAAGGTACGGAAAGTCCTGCGGCCAGAGTGTCAGGCCGAAGATATGGAACTTGCGCGCCGGCAGGTCGAACAGCACGGCTTGCCGGCCTTCCATCTGCAACCAGGGCACGGCATAGAAAAGACCCAGCAATACGATCGTGGCAAGACGGCTCAGGTTGGCGAACCGCCCGCCGATCTCGCGGGGGTAAATCTTCTTGGCGGCCTCGTAGAGCGCGGCGCCTTCTGATGTGCTCATTGTTCCCGGTGCTTTGCTTTCCGCCTGGGGGCGGTGCGAACGAGGTACGCTGTTACGCCTGAACAGAGCGCGCACAGCACCCAGAAGAAGAAGAACCCGGCCGCATAGCCTGCGTCGCGGCCGATGTCGAGGTCTTCGTCGAAGATCCCGGTCAGGTCGACCGGGTCGAACAGCGCGAAGAACACCATGGTGCCGATGGCCGCGATGAGGAAGGAAATCCACACGACCGTGAAGACTGCCTGTTTGTCACGGCTCCACTGTTTGGCACCACGATACTCTTCACTGACCATTGCGCGGCGTCAGTTCTGCGCCAGGCTGTAGACGTACGCGGCGAGAATCTTGGCACGGTTTTCGCCAAGCAGGTTGCCGTGTGGGGGCATCTGTCCGTTGCGTCCTTCGTTGATCGTCGTACGAATCGTGTCGATCGACGCGCCGTAGAGCCAGACGTCGTCCGTCAGGTTGGGCGCGCCCAGCAACTGATTGCCGGTGCCGTCAGCCATGTGGCAGGCCGAACAGTACATAGTGAACTGTTGCTGCATCGCCTGCACCGTTTCATCGGCCTCCTCGAGGCCGGACAGACTGCGCACGTACTTCGCCATGTTCGTCACCGCCTCGTCGGAACCGAGGATCTGGCCCCAGGGCGTCATCACGGCGGTACGGCCGTCGTAAATCGACGTCGTGATCGCCTGCTCGCTGCTGCCCCACTGCCAGTCACTGTCGGTCAGGTTGGGGTAGCCCGTGGCGCCGCGTGCGTCGGAGCCATGACAGGTCGTGCAGTAGCTCGCGTAGAGACTTCTGCCCAGTGCATTGGCATCCGGGTCCCGCGACAGGGCCTCGAAGTCCATCGCCGCAAACCGCTCGTAGATCGGCTCGTAGGTCGCGGCTGCCGCCTGCATCTCGGCCTCGTACTGGCCCGCCGAACTCCAGTCGAGCACGCCCTTGAAGTTGCCGAAGCCCGGGTACGCGATCATGAATCCGATACCCCAGACGATCGTGATGAAGTAGAGATACAGCCACCATTTCGGAGCCGGGTTGTTCCACTCCTCGAGATCGCCGTCCCATTTGTGACCGACGAGGTCGTCGTCACCGACGTTCTTCGGTCCCTGTTTGGCCGACCAGCTGACCAGCCAGATACACCAGATGATGAAGAGAACGGTCAGACCGACGACGAACCAGTGCCAGAATGCAGGCATCAGATGCTCTCCTGCTCGTTGTTAGTTGAAACTTTGTCTTCTTCGAGCGGCAACGCGGCCTGCGCGTCATAGTCGGCCTTGCGCCGGCTGCTCCAGGCAAACACCCAGATGCCGATGAAGGCGACGAAGATGATGGCCGTCAGGATGCCTCGAAATTCGTTGATATCCATTTGCCGTTACCTGCGGTGGCTGCGGTTGGTGCCGAGGCCCTGCAGGTACGCGACCAGCGCATCCAGCTCCGTCTTGCCGGCTACTTCCGCGGCTGCAGCGGCGATCTGTTCGTCGGTGTAAGGGTCGCCCAGAAACTGCAGCGTCTCCAGCTTGGCGACAAGGACTTCGGCGTCGATCTGACGGTCGGCGAGCCACGGATACGCCGGCATGTTGGATTCGGGCACGAGAGCCCGCGGGTCTATCAGGTGCAGGCGCTGCCAGTCATCGGAGTACCGGCCGCCCACGCGCGCGAGATCCGGACCCGTCCGTTTCGAACCGAACTGGAACGGACGGTCGTAAACCGTTTCGCCGGCCGTCGTGTACGGCCCGTAGCGCTCGGTTTCACTGCGGAAGGGTCGAATCATCTGCGAATGACAGTTGTAGCAACCCTCGCGCACGTACACGTCGCGACCGGCGAGCCGCAGCGGGCTGTAAACCGAAATCCCTTCGTCGGGCTCCGTCGCGTCCGAGCTCATCATGAGCGGGATGATCTCGACGATCCCGCCGATACTGATCGCAAGGACGATCAGCACGATCATGAGGTTCATGCTTTTTTCGATTACTTCATGGCGCATTGCTGATCTCTCCTGTTACGCCGGATCGAGAACCGCGACGGGTTCCGGTTTCCTGTTGCTGACCGTCTTCCACACGTTGTAGGCCATGATGAGCATGCCCGAGAAGAAGATGAGGCCGCCCAGCAGGCGCAGGTAGTGGTAGGGCTCTACCGCCTTGAGCGATTCGACGAACGAATACTGCAACGTGCCGTCGGCATTGACCGCGCGCCACATCAGGCCTTCGGTTACGCCGGCGATCCACATCGAGACCGCGTACAGGACGACGCCGATCGTCGACGTCCAGAAATGGACGTCGATGAGTTTCGTCGAGTACATGCCGTCGCGGTTGTAGAGACGCGGAAGCAGGCAGTAGATCGAGCCGATCGTCATCATGGCGACCCAGCCCAGCGCGCCGGAATGTACGTGACCGATGGTCCAGTTGGTGTAGTGCGACAGGGCGTTGACCGTCTTGATCGACATCATCGGGCCTTCGAAGGTCGACATGCCGTAGAAGGACAGGGCAACGATCATGAACTTCAGAATCGGGTCGGAACGCAGTTTGTGCCATGCGCCAGAGAGGGTCATGATGCCGTTGATCATGCCGCCCCAGCTAGGCGCCAGCAGGACGACCGAGAACACCATGCCGAGTGTCTGCGCCCAGTCGGGCAACGACGTGTAGTGCAGATGATGCGGGCCGGCCCACATGTAGATGGCAATCAGGGACCAGAAATGCACGACCGAGAGGCGGTACGAGTAGACCGGGCGGCCGGCCTGCTTGGGCACGAAGTAGTACATCATGCCGAGGAAACCCGCCGTCAGGAAGAAGCCGACCGCGTTATGGCCGTACCACCACTGCATCATGCCGTCCACGACGCCGGTATAGATCTGGTAGGACTTGGTCAGCGATACAGGGACTGCGAGGTTATTGAAGATGTGCAGTACGGCGATCGTGATGATGAAGGCGCCGTAGAACCAGTTGGCGACATAGATGTGCTTGACGCGCCGCCTGGCGATCGTGCCGAAGAACACGATGGCGTAAGCGACCCAGACGATCGCAATCAGCAGGTCGATCGGCCATTCGAGCTCGGCGTATTCCTTGCTCTGCGTGATGCCCAGCGGCAGCGTGATCGCGGCGAGCAGAATGATCAGTTGCCAGCCCCAGAACGTGAAGGCGGCCAGCTTGCCGAAAGCCAGCCGCGCATGACAGGTGCGCTGCACGACGTAGTAGGATGTTGCGAACAACGCCGAGCCGCCGAATGCGAAAATTACGGCATTGGTGTGCAGCGGCCGCAGGCGGCTGTAAGTAAGGAATGGCAGGTCGAAATTGAGTGCCGGCCAGATGAGCTGAGCGGCGATGACAACGCCCACGAGCATGCCGACGATACCCCAGATCACGACCATGATCGTGAACTGGCGCACTACCTTGTCATTATAGGAAGCTGCTGTGTCCAACTTGGGGCCCCTGTTGAATGTGTGAGTGATCCGGACGGAAAGTATTGACGCGGCAGGTTATCAAGCGAAAACTAATATACGTATAGGGGACGATACGTATGGACGCAGTCCGGCCATAAATGTCCTGATTTCGCGCTCGTTGCATCTATAATCGGGAGCCCGTTTTGCGAACTGGATTTCCCTTTGAAGAGAACCGTTTTGTCGGTCGACGCGGTCACTGAACTCCTGCGGACGTCGGCGGACTGCCACATCGTGACCGATGCCGACGGCGTGATCTGGGCGGCCAACCCGGGCGCCGAGGAACTGTTCGGCTACGACCCGGGCGAGCTGGTCGGCCAGCCTGTCGAAATACTGGTCCCCGAGGCGCAGCGTAAACGTCACGCCGAGCTGCGCGCGCGCTACCAGTCGTCGCCGCGCGCGCGTCCGATGGAGTCCGGCCGGACGCTGGTCGCGCGGCGCAAGGACGGCAGCACGTTTCGGGCCGAGATCGCGCTCAACCCGGTCCAGACCCGTGACGGCCTCGTCGTCACGACCACGATTCGCGAGATTCGGGAGAGCGGTGTTTCCGAAAGCCTGTTCCAGCAGCTGCTGGAGTCGGCGCCGGATGCGATGGTCATCATCGACGAAGACGGCAAGATCGCGATCGTGAACTGTCGTGCCGAGGCCATGTTCGGCTACGAGCGCGATGACATGCTCGGACAGCCGGTCGAGATGCTGCTGCCGGAGCGGCTGCGCCGCGTTCATGTTTCGCATCGCGGCGGTTTCGCGATGAATCCGAAGTTGCGGCCGATGGGGCAGGGCCAGGAGCTGATCGCGCGGGCCGAGGATGGCAGCGAGTTTCCGGTCGAGATCAGCCTGAGTCCCGTCTACACGAGCAAGCATCGTTTCATCTCGAGCGTGATTCGCGACGTTACCGAGCGTAAACAGATGGAAAACGAGATCATCGCGGCGCGGCTCGAGGCTGAACGCGCCAATAAGGCCAACAGCGCGTTTCTTGCGGCGGCGAGCCACGACCTGCGTCAGCCCGTACAGGCGCTGAGCCTTCTGAACGGCGCCTTGCGCCGCACGATTACCGATGAACGCGCGCTCGAGATGGTTGACAGCCAGCAGCACTCGCTGACGGCGATGACCAATCTCCTGAACTCGCTGCTGGACATTTCACGGCTCGATGCAGGTGCCGTGAAACCGGAGTGCGAGGAGTTCCCCATACAGCGCCTCATCGATCGCCTGTCCGACGAATTCGCCCGCCAGGCGCAGCATGCGGGCCTGGAGTTTTCCGCCGGGTCCAGTTCGGCGGTGATCGACAGCGACCCGAATCTGCTCGACGAGAT
>JANQGP010000475.1 GCA_028277265.1 Woeseiaceae bacterium
CAAAAGACGTCTGTCCATGACATGGAACCAGAGTAGCGGAATACAGGCGAGCAGGTACATGCCGAAATAGCCGTTGGGCAGCTGCGGAACGTCCTCGTAGTGGCGTAGCGACTGATAGCGCCTGAGCGGGTTCGCGTGATGGTCCGAGTGACGCTCCAGGTGAAACATGACGAGATTGCTGAACAGGTAGTTGCAGTTCCACGAGTGGTGCGGCTGGCAGCGTTCGTACCGCCCCCTGGCGTCCTTTTCGCGTAACAGGCCGTAGTGCTCGACGTAGTTGGCGCTGGTCAGCTGCCAGTAAGCGAAGGCGTGGTGAAGCAACAGGAACGGGATTGCCAGCCACGCGATCCAGACGAGCAACAAGATCGTCATCGCAACGCTGATCGCGTAAGACTGCAGGATCGGGTTGCTGTAGTGCCAGAGCGGCAGGTTGCGTGATCGCAGCCGCTCTCGCTCGATTTGCCAGGAGCGCCGAAATGCTCCAGGTATTTCGCGCAGCGCGAAGCGGTAAATGCTCTCGCCCATGCGGGCGCTGGCCTCGTCCTCGGGCGTCGATACGAGCATGTGGTGCCCGCGGTTGTGGTCGATCGTGAAATGCCCGTAGAACGGCACGGCCAGCGCGAACTTCGCCAGTGTCTTTTCGAATACGGTGTTCTTGTGCCCGAGTTCGTGGGCGGTATTGATCGCGAGCCCGGCGGTCAGACCCGCAACGATGGCGAGCAGAACGAACGCCCACCAGCTGAGGTCCGCGGTACCCGCATAAACGGCGCAAACGATAAGCGTGAAAAAATGGAGCGGCACGGCGATGTAAGTCAACCGGCGATAGAAGCGGTCCCGCTCGAGTTGCATGACGACTTCTTCGGGGGGATTGTTCGAATCGGTGCCGATGACGGCATCGAGCGCGGGTTGTACGACATAGTTGAGAAGAAACGGCAGGATGAACCAGAGCTCATTGCCGGTTTGCGCGTGCAGGACGACCGGGATCAAGGCCTGCAGCGGAAATATCACGGACAAGAGCCAGAGCCAGCGCTTGCGATCCACGTAGTGAATCGCCTCACCGTTCTCGAGAACGCCCGTGAAACCCTTCATACCGTCACTCGCCGCGTTTACGCAAAGACTCTCACGATTATGCGCCGATTCTCCCGCCGCTCAAACGATCGGCCGTATCGTTGTCGAACTTTTATACGGTTTCGCTCTTCCCGAACGAAACAGCGGCGTAAATCGAGTGTCGAAACACAGTGATACGGCTTTGGCACGGGAATTGCTCTATATTCGTAGCTCGCAATCGTTTTGAGGGTTGGCATTGGGAAATCACTTCAGGCTGCTGGCAGCAGTCGCGGCCGCGATCACGATCTCGGGCTGCGGACAACAGACCGAAAACAGCGGGGCCGGGTCAGTCACGACCCCGATACTCACCGCGGAGACGCTCGGCGAGCAGGTCGTCCTGTCGGCGGACGAGTACCTGGCGGTACCGCCGTACGCCGGGGTGGATCGGACTCAGGGCGAACGGCAGGCACAAATCTGCAGCGCGTGCCACAGCCTCGACAAGGGCGGGCCGCACATGGTCGGGCCCGGCCTCCACGGATTCTTCGGCACGCGGGTCGGAACACGAGAGAACTTCGCTTACTCCGAGGCGCTCCGCGAGGCCGAGTTCGTCTGGACGCCGCGGGCACTCGACGCCTGGCTTGCGCAGCCGGGGCGCTTCCTGCCGGGCAATCGGATGACGTTTGCCGGTGTCATGCGGCAGGAAGACCGCGATGCGCTCATCGCCTACCTGCTCGACGTGACCATGGCCGAGTAGCAGAATGCCGGACGGAAGAGGGTTCGTACGATGCCGACACCGGGCGCGGTGAGGGAGTTGCGCACCGGCGCCGAACGGCGCCGGTTCTCCTGGCGCACGGTCGTCTTTGGCTTCACCGTGTCGCGCCGTCACATACACCGGCGGGAAGTCGACAACGAGGTCATTTTTCTCGACTGGCATCATCCCTGGCTGTTCTTCCTGGCCACGGGCACGATGTTGCTGTCCTGCGCCGATGCATTCCTCACGCTGAAGCTCATCAATCTCGGCATGATCGAGGCCAACCCATTCATGAACGCGCTCATGTCGCAGAGCACGCTGCTGTTCACGAGCACCAAGCTCGCGATGACGGCTTTCGGCATCCTCGTGCTGGTCTTCCTGGCCAAGGCACGATTCATGAACCGCCTCCGGACAGGTCTTTTCCTGACGGTTTTCTTCTCGTTTTATGCCTGCCTCGTGTGCTATGAACTGGTGAGCCTGTTCCGGCTGATGGAATAGCCAGTCCCCGGGCCAATTCGATTCCCTCCAACTCACGCTTGGGATACACTAGCGCCCCTTTTTCGGGAGGTGCCGGCGCAACGCTTGGCGGTGCGACTGGTCAGCTTCGCAAGCCATTGAAACAATGAGTAATTCGCTGAAGGAACAACTGGCGTCCACGCCGCTTTTCGGTGCCAATGCGAGTGCCGTGGAGCGGATGTACGAGCGGTACCTCGAAGACCGGTCTGATGTGCCCGACGGCTGGCGCGACTACTTCGACACGATGGGCGATCCGGAGGCCGAGGTCGTGCACTCGAGGATCCGCGACGACCTGCTCGAGCAAGCGCGCTCGGGACTACGGTCGGGCACTGTCACGACGAGGGCGTCCGGAAAACCGGCGACCTCCGGTGAGAAGCAGGCGGCCGTCGCCCGGTTGATCCAGGTTTACAGCCTGCGCGGGCACCAGATCGCCGACATCGATCCGCTCGGGCTGATGGACCGACGCGTTCCGGGCGTCCTGAAACTCGATTACCTCGGCCTGACCGAGGCCGACATGGACACCGAGTTCTTCACTGGCGGTCTTGCCGGGACCGGCAACGACCGCATGAAACTGCGCGATATTCTCGCGCTCCTCAAGTCGATCTACTGCGGCAAGGTCGGCGCGGAATTCGCACATATCTCGCGAGCCCGCGAGCGCCTGTGGTTGCGGAGACGCTTCGAGCAAGGCGTAGCGGCCGACACGCTGAGCGACGAGGATCGTGTCTGGGTGCTCGAACACCTGACCAGCGCCGAGGGCATCGAACGCTATCTGCACACACGCTACGTCGGCCAGAAGCGATTCTCGCTCGAAGGCGGCGAGACGCTGATCCCCATGCTCGATCACATCATCCATCAGGGCGGCGCATCCGGCATTCACGAAATCGTGATCGGCATGGCGCATCGCGGTCGCATCAACGTGCTCGTCAACATCCTGGGCAAGAACCCCGAGGAGCTGTTCGAGGAATTCGAGGGCAACTACGATCTCGACGAACTCAAGGGCTCGGGTGACGTCAAGTATCACAAGGGCTTTTCTGCGGACATGAAGACGTCGGGCGGAAACGTGCATATCGCGCTCGCCTTCAACCCGTCACACCTCGAGATCGTCAACCCGGTGGTCGAAGGATCGGTTCGCGCTCGCCAGCAGCGGCGCGGCGACAACGAGCGCGACGAAGTACTGCCGGTTCTCGTGCACGGCGACGCGGCGTTTGCGGGCCAGGGCGTCGTCCCCGAGACGTTCCAGATGTCGCAGATCAACGGCTTTCGTACAGGCGGGACCGTGCACATCGTCGTCAACAACCAGATCGGATTCACGACCAGCCGGCCATCGGACGCGCGTTCGACGGACTACTGTTCTGATGTCGCGAAGATGATCGAGGCGCCGATTTTCCACGTCAACGGCGACGACCCGGACTCGGCCATGTTCGTCACGCATCTTGCGCTCGAGTATCGCCAGAAGTTCAAGAAGGATGTCGTCATCGACCTGGTCTGTTACCGGCGCCATGGTCACAACGAGGCGGACGAGCCGTCGGCGACGCAGCCGATCATGTACGGCCGCATCAAGGGGCATAAGACGACCCGGGCGCTCTACGCGGAGCAGCTCGAGGCCGCGGGCGTCATCGAAGCAACGACAGCCGCTGAACTGCAGGACGCGTATCGTGACAGGCTGGACCGCGGCGAGCCCGTGCCCAAGTCGAGCCTCGGCATGATCGGTAACGAATTCACGGTGGACTGGTCACCCTACCTCGATACCGAGTGGGATGATCCCGTCGATACGACGATCAGTCCGGCGACGGCTGCCGACCTCGGCACGGCGATAACGACTTATCCACCCGACCTCAAGCCGCACGGCCGCGTGCAGCGCATCATGGACGATCGCCGCAGGATGGCGAAAGGCGAGATGGACATGGACTGGGGGTTCGCGGAGACGATGGCCTACGCCTCACTGCTCGGCGAGGGCCACGCCGTGCGGCTCGTTGGCCAGGACAGCGGTCGCGGCACGTTCTTCCACCGCCATGCGGTATTGCACAACCAGCTGAATAACCGCGAGTACGTGCCCCTCGAGCAAATCCGGGACGAACCGAATGCGTTCCGCGTCATCGATTCGTTTCTTTCCGAGGAAGCCGTTCTCGGCTTTGAATACGGTTACGCGAGCACGTCACCCGACACGCTCGTGATCTGGGAAGGACAGTTTGGCGATTTCGCCAATGGCGCCCAGGTCGTCATCGATCAGTTCATCAGCTCGGGCGAGGCGAAGTGGGGCCGTCTTTGCGGCCTGACGATGTTCCTGCCACACGGCTACGAAGGCCAGGGCCCCGAACACTCCTCGGCGCGGCTAGAGCGCTTCCTGCAGCTTTGTGCCGAGCACAACATGCAGGTCTGCGTACCGTCGACGCCGGCGCAGATGTTCCACATGATTCGCCGCCAGCAGGTGCGCAATTTCAGGAAGCCGCTGATCGTCCTGACGCCGAAGAGCCTGCTGCGTCACAAGATGTCGGTGTCTCCGCTGACGGAACTCTCGAGCGGACGTTTCGAACTGATCATCCCCGAGATCGAAGCGATACAGGCGAAGAAGACGCGACGGTTGGTGTTCTGCAGCGGCAAGGTATATTTCGATCTGCTCGAGGCGCGCGAGGTGCACAACATCGACGACATTGCGATCATTCGCATTGAACAGCTCTACCCGTTCCCTATCCCGCAATACGCGGAGCTGATCGGCCAGTACGAGCACGTCGAGGAAATCGTCTGGTGCCAGGAAGAGCCCCTGAACCAGGGCGCGTGGTATCAAATCAAGCATCGCCTGCAGGAACCGCTGCGCGATCACCAGCAGCTTTACTACGCAGGGCGCGCCGGCGCGGCAGCGCCGGCCTCCGGCATATTCAAGGTTCATCTGCAACAGCAACAGGCGCTGGTTGAAGCGGCCCTCGACATCAACACCGAGGCCAGCAAGGTCAAGAAGCCCGAAAAGACGAAACGGAAGACGAAATGACAATTGAGATCAAGGTGCCGCAGTTACCTGAGTCCGTAACCGATGCCACGCTGGTCGCGTGGCACAAGAGTGTCGGTGAGGGGGTCGGGCGCGATGAGAACCTCGTCGACCTTGAAACGGACAAGGTCGTGCTCGAGGTCCCGGCACCCGTTGGCGGTACGCTCAGCAAAATCATCGTCGAGGACGGTGCCACGGTCGAGGCTGGCGACGTACTGGCGATTCTCGAGGAAGGCGAAGTGGCGGCAGCCGCGCCCGAACCCGCGCCGGCTGAGGCGACGGCCGAGGCGAAGGCGGCCCCGGCGCCGAAAGAGGCGAAGGGCCCGGTCAAGACGAGCCCGGCAGTGCGGCGCCTCCTCGAAGAGCACGACCTCGACGCGACCATGGTCCCGGGCACGGGCAAGGACGGGCGCATCACGAAGGCCGATGTCATGGCGTTTCTGAAATCGGACGACAGCAGCAACGTCACGCCGGGCGACCCGACTCCGGTTACCGTCGAGACGGTCGAGACCTCGTTCGCGCGCGAAGAACGGCGTGTGCCGATGACCCGCCTGCGCGCCCGAATCGCGGAGCGGCTCGTCGAGGCACAACAGACGGCCGCGATGCTGACGACGTTCAATGAAGTTGACCTCACCGAAGTCATGACACTGCGCAAACGCTATCGCGACGACTTCGAGAAGAAACACGGTGTGCGTCTCGGGTTCATGTCGTTCTTTGCCAAGGCTTCGGTCGAGGCGCTCAAGGAGTTCCCCGTCGTCAATGCCTCGGTCGAAGGGACCGACATCGTCTATCACAATTACTATGATCTCGGCATCGCGGTCTCGAGCGATCGCGGTCTCATGGTTCCCGTGATCCGCGACGTCGACCAGATGAGCTTCGCGGAGTTCGAGGCCGCGCTGACCGACATGGCAGGCAAGGCGCAGGACGGGACGATCTCGATGGATGACCTGACGGGTGGCACGTTCACGATCACGAACGGTGGGATCTTCGGTTCGATGATGTCGACGCCGATCCTGAACCAGCCGCAGAGCGCGATCCTCGGGATGCACTCGATCCAGCAACGGCCAATGGTTGTCGACGGTGAGATCGAGGCGCGGCCGATGATGTATCTCGCGTTGACCTACGACCATCGCATCATCGATGGCAGGGAAGCCGTACAGTTCCTGGTCTCGATCAAGGAACAGCTCGAAGACCCCTCACGCCTGTTACTCCAGGTTTGATCCGACAACTCCAGGACCCGACGTTTCATGAGCAGAAGTTTTGACGTAGTTGTAATCGGCGCCGGACCGGCCGGCTACATTGCCGCGATACGTGCGGCGCAGCACGGCAACACGGTTGCGTGTATCGACGAGTGGCAGAACAGGGACGGCAAGTATGCGTTCGGCGGCACCTGTCTGAATGCGGGGTGTATTCCGTCGAAGGCACTGCTGGAATCGTCGGAACTCTATCATCGCGCCGAGCATGAGTTCGGCAAGCATGGCATCAGGACCGGCGGCGTCGAAATGGACATTGCGGCCATGCAGAAGCGCCGCGCGGGTATCGTTCGCCAGCTGACCGGCGGCATTGCCGGCCTGTTCAAGGCGGCCAGGGTCGAGGGACTGGTCGGTCACGGCAAGCTGCTCAAAGGCAGGAAAGTCGAGTTCACACCGGTCGACGGCAAACCCGAGATCCTCGAAGCCGGACACGTCATTCTCGCGTCGGGATCGGAACCGATCGAGCTGCCGATCGCGAAATTCGACGGGGACAGGATCATCGACAGCTGGGATGCGCTGGAGCTCGATGAGGTGCCCGGGACGCTCGGCGTCGTCGGGGCCGGCGTCATCGGGCTCGAACTCGGCAGCGTGTGGGCGCGTCTCGGCTCGAAAGTCACTATTCTCGAGGCGATGGACGACTTCCTGTTCATGGCGGATCGCGACGTGGCGAAGATCGCCGCCGCGGAATTCAAGAAGCAGGGCCTGGACATCAAGCTCGGTGCGACGGTCAAGAACGCGAAAGCCGGCAAGAAAGGGGTGAAGGTCGACTATGAGGACAAGAATGGCGCGCAGACACTCGAGGTCGACAAGCTGATCGTCGCCGTCGGCCGGCGGCCTGTCACGGAGAACCTGTTTGCCGATGACGCAGGTATCCAGCTCGATGAACGCGGCTTCATCGTCGTCGACGACGAGTGCCGCACTCGGGTCAAAGGCGTCTTTGCCATCGGTGATTGCGTGCGTGGTCCGATGCTCGCGCACAAAGGCTCGGACGAGGGCGTCATGGTGGCGGATCTGATCGCGGGTGAGATTGCCGAAATGAACTACGACGTCATCCCGTCGGTGCTGTACACGAACCCGGAGATTGCCTGGACCGGCAAGACGGAGGCCGAAGTCAGGGAAAGCGGCAAGGCCTACAAGACCGGTCAGTTTCCGTTCATGGCGAGCGGCCGCGCCAAGGCGATGGAGCAGACGTCGGGCTTCGTCAAGATCATCTCGTCCAGGGAAGACGACGAGATCCTCGGTGTGCACATCGTCGGCCCGATGGCCGGCGAGCTGATTTCGGAAGCCGTGCTGGCGCTCGAGTTCAGCGCGTCGACCGAGGACCTGCAGCGCACGATCCATGCACATCCGTCGCTCGCAGAAGCCGTCCATGAAGCATCACTGGCCGTCGACGGCAAGGCGCTGAATTTCCCGAACAAATAGATTCTGCCGGCCAAGCAGGCCGGCCGGCGATGGCCCTACTTGTTTTCCCAGAAATCCGCGTTACGGATGCCCAGCTTTTGCGGATCAAATGAGTAGTCGGTCACACCTGCCTTGCGCTGTGCTTCGTAGTCCTTGAGTGCTTTGAGTGCGGGGCGTCCCATGAAGAACAGGATCAGGATGCCGATGATATTCAGCCACGCCATCAGTCCGACGCCGAGGTCGCCCATCGCCCAGGCAAGGTTGGCTTCCCGGATCGTGCCGTAGAAGACCGATGCGAGCATGACGAGCTTCAGGATCGTGAGCTCATACGGGAAGCGGAATGTGCGGCGGATGTAGGCCACGTTCGTCTCGGCGATGTAGTAGTAGGCCAACAGGGTTGTGAACGCGAAGAAGAACAGTGCGACCGCGACGAAGGTCTTGCCGAAGCCACCCATGACGCTTTCGAGAGCAAGCTGTGTAAAGGCCGGACTCGCAATGATCACGTCCGGTCCGAGCACGCCACCGCTGACGCTCGAGTCGAGCCCGGTCACGTAATACTGCTGCGTGATCAGGATCATGAACGCAGTTGCCGTGCAGACGAACAGCGTATCGACGTAAACGGAGAAGGACTGCACGAGTCCCTGCTGCGCCGGGTGCTGAACTTCCGATGCTGCCGCGGCATGTGGGCCGCTGCCCTGGCCGGCCTCATTCGAGTAGATGCCGCGCTTGACGCCCCAGAGGATTGCCACGCCGACCCCGGCCATCGGATTGAACGCGTCGCCGACGATCAGCGCGACAATCGCCGGTAGTTCGGCAACGTGGTAGACGATGATGCCGAGCGCCATCAGGATGTAGCCGATCGCCATGAAGGGCACGACGATCTGGGTTACGTGGGCGATCCGCTTGACGCCACCAAAGATGATGAAACCGAGCACTGCCACGACGAGGACACCGGTCGTGAACTTCACGGCCGAGACGTCATCGCCGAAAAAGGCAATCATCGAGTCGCCGCCCACGGCAAGCGCCGATGCGTTGCCGATGCTGTTCGATTGTACGCCGGGCAAGAGAATGCCACAGGCGAATATCGTTACGAGCGCGAAGATCCATGCGTACCACTTTTGGCCCATGGCTTTTTCAATGTAATAGGCCGGGCCGCCGCGGTATTGGCCTTCGTCGACCTCTTTGTAAATTTGTCCAAGCGCGGATTCGATGTAAGCGGTGGCCGCACCAAGGAACGCGACAACCCACATCCAGAAGACGGCGCCCGGACCGCCGAAGCCGATCGCCGCTGCAACGCCGGCGATATTGCCGGTTCCGACGCGCCCCGAAAGCGAGACGGCCAAGGCCTGGAACGACGAGATACCGGTTTCCGATTCCTTGCTCGAAAACAGCAGCCGCCACATCTCGCGGAACATGCGAACCTGCACGAATCTTGTCAGGATCGAATAGAAGATTCCGGCCCCGAGCGCCAGCGAGATCAGCGCCGTACTCCAGACGTAACCGTTGAGCGTGGCGACGAGGTTTGCGAAATACTCGCCCGTGGATATGCCGGAATCCTGCATGCCGTCCCCCTTGTTGTCTTGTGGCAGCGGCGATGAGGATGGTACCGCATATGGGGATGATGCGTTCGTCTTTCAAGCTGCCCCTCGTTTCCGTTTCGCGAT
Source organism: Woeseiaceae bacterium (assembly GCA_028277265.1). Classification (GTDB taxonomy): domain Bacteria; phylum Pseudomonadota; class Gammaproteobacteria; order Steroidobacterales; family Woeseiaceae; genus UBA1847. The sequence goes on from JANQGP010000475.1 coordinate 9,616, forward strand.
ATAGTGGCGCAAATCCGCAGGCTTGGGAGAACGGAAATGACTTGGTGGCAATGGACAGTACTTGGCGGAATCTTGCTTGGTGCCGAGCTGCTGGGGCTGGATGCGCAGTTCTACCTGATGTTTATCGGTTTGTCCGCGCTACTGGTAGGACTTGCCGAACTGATCGGCATTTCGATGCCTCTCTGGGTGCAGGTCGCCGTGTTCGCGGTCTTCTCGCTGGTGTTCCTGTATGCATTTCGCCGCGTCCTGTACGAGAGGATCCGAGTGACGTCGGAAGGTTACCCGGAACCGTTGAACGGGGAATCCGTGAAACTGCATGAGACCCTGGCGCCGGGCGCCGAGTCCCGCATCGATTTCCGCGGGTCGAAGTGGAGTGTTCGCAACACCGGTCAGGCACCTATCGAAGTAGGCAAGCGAGCGACTATCGTCAAGGTAGACGGCCTGACGCTGCACGTGAAAGCTGAATAACGAGGAATAACTAGAGATGGATACCACCTTCATTGCGTTACTGGTACTGGCGTTTGTCATACTCTTCATCATCTTCAAGATTGCTGTCGTCGTTCCGCAGCAAAACGCCTACGTTATCGAACGTCTCGGAAAATACAGCAAGACACTCAATGCCGGATTTCATATCCTGTGGCCGTTTGTCGACAAAGTGGCCTACAAGCACACGTTGAAGGAACAGGCTGCCGATATCGCCGAACAGGTGTGTATCACGAAGGACAACGTCCAGGTCGGTGTCGATGGTGTGCTCTACATGCAGGTGCTGGATCCGGGGCGCGCATCTTACGGTATCGGCAATTACATGTTCGCCATCTCCCAGCTCGCGCAGACGACACTCCGTTCCGAGATCGGTAAGATCGATCTCGACCGCACGTTCGAGGAACGCGGCACGATCAACCAGAATGTCGTCGCCGAGCTGGATAAAGCATCCGATCCCTGGGGCGTCAAGGTGCTTCGCTACGAGATCAAGAACATCAATCCTCCGCAGGACGTACTCGGGGCGATGGAGAAGCAGATGCGCGCCGAGCGAGAAAAGCGCGCCGTCATCCTCACCTCCGAAGGTGAACGTGACGCGAAGATCAACGAGGCCGAAGGTGAGAAGCAGCGCGTCATCAAGGAATCGGAAGCTGCCAAACAGCAACAGATCAACGAAGCCGACGGTGAGGCGCAGGCCATTCTTGCGGTCGCGACAGCAACGGCCGAGGGTTTGCGAAAAGTCGCCAACGCCGTGATCGACGAGGGCGGTTCGGAAGCTATGCAGCTTAGGATCGCCGAACAGTACATCACTGAGTTCGGCAACCTCGCGAAGACGGGGAACACCTTCGTCGTACCGTCGAATCTTGCAGACCTCACGTCGATGATGGCGCTCGCGACCGACATCGCGAAACGCAAGCCCGGCGGAGAATCACCTGCACCAATCACCCCGTCCCCCTAAACCGTTCAGGAGGGACAGTGACCACGTTTTCGGTGGGACAGTGACCAGGTTTCTGGCACTCGTGAGTGCCTCTATGTAGTGGAATCGGATGGTTAAGACGAGTGGAAACACGGTAACTGTCCCCGAGAATGGGTGGGGACAGTGACCAGGTTCAGGCCTTGCGTCGGACTGACACGACGTTGGGTATCTTCTCAAGCTTCGAGATCACGGCGCTCAGCGTCGGCAGGTCCCGGATTTCTATGCTCAGGTCCATCACGACCTGCGACGTCTTCTTGTCGGTGTGGCTCTTCATGTCCATGACGTTGGCGCCGTCGTCGGCGAGCACGGCCGTGACGTCGCGGATCAGCCCGGCTCGGTCGAAGGAGTGCAGACTCAGGTCGACCGGGTAGGAGCCCGCGTCGGACTCACCCCAGCTGATCTCGATGACGCGCTCGGGATGCCGCGAATTCAGCCCCAGGAAATTGCCGCAGTCCTGACGGTGGATACTGACGCCCCGACCTTGCGTTATGTAGCCGACAATTGGCTCGGGCGGAACCGGACGGCAACAACGCGCATAATTGCATAGCAGGTCGCCCACACCGCTAACGGCAACGGAGTCCGGCCTGCTGCTCTTGCGTCGTGTCCTCCTGGGACGAATCCGGTCCGGTAGTTCGGTCCCCCGCAGGTGTTGCAGTCCCGTCGCGATGGCGGCCGACGTGAGGTCGCCGGCGCCGAGCGCAACGCACATGGCATCGGTGTCGGCGAACTTGAGCTGCTTTGCGATTGCCTCGTTGGCGACGTCCCGGACGTTCAGCCGGGCGAGTTCGCGGTCGAGAATCTCCTTACCCTGGCGCAGGTGCTGGTCGCGGTCCTGCTGCCGGAACCAGTTGCGCACCTTGGCTCTCGCTCGCGCGCCGGCGAGGTAGCCCAGCTTCGGGCTCAGCCAGTCGCGGCTCGGCTGCGGCTGACTACCCGTGATGATCTCGATCTTGTCACCGTTCTTGACGTGATAGGTCAGGGGCACGATGCGGCCGTTCGCCTTGGCGCCTCGACACCGGTGGCCCACCATCGTGTGTACGTGGTACGCAAAGTCGAGCGGTGTAGCGTTCGCGGGCAGCTCGACGACGTCTCCCCTGGGGCTGATCGCGTACACGTGATCCTCGAAGAAGTCGTCGCGAATCTGGTCTAGAAGGTCGGCACCGTCGTCAGTCGGCTCGAGCAGCTGTCGCAAGAAGCGAATCTTCTGATCGAAAGCCGCCGGCATCCCGCCGCCTTCCTTGTAGCGCCAGTGGGCAGCGACGCCGAGTTCGGCATGCCGGTGCATGTCGTGCGTACGGATCTGTATCTCGACGGTCTTGCCCTCGGGGCCGATCACCGCTGTGTGCAATGACTGGTAGTCATTGTCCTTCGGGTTGGCGATGTAGTCGTCGAATTCACCCGGGATGTACGACCACAGGTTGTGAACGATACCCAGCGCTGCGTAGCAGTCCGTGACCGAGTCGACGAGCAGGCGCACGGCGCGGATGTCGAACAGCGCCTCGATGCCCCGGTCCTTGCGCTGCATCTTCCGGTAGATGCTGTAGATATGCTTCGGCCGTCCCGATATCTCGGCCTCGATGTCTTGGTTGCCGAGTTCGCGTTGCAGCGTCTGCTGGAGTTCCTCGATGAAATCGACTCGCTCCGTTCGCTTCTCCTTGAGAGCCCCGGCGATGTCCGCGTACGTACCGGGCTCCAGGTAGCGGAACGCGAGATCCTCGAGTTCCCATTTGAGCTGCCAGACACCGAGGCGATTGGCGAGCGGGGCATAGATCTCGCGTGTCTCGACGGCCAGTGTCTCGCGCTCGGCCGCGTCAGAATCCTTGGCCTTGCGCAGCCGGTACAGCTGGTCCGCGATACGCACGAGCACCAGCCGAACGTCGGAAACGACGGCGAGCAGCATCTTCCTGAGCGCTTCGGATTGCTGCACGGCCAGCGACTCGCCCCGCTGCCAGTGCTCCGGCAGGGCGAACTGGTCCAGCTGCCGTAGCCCGAGAATAAATCGAGAAATATCCTTTAATTCTTTGTTTTGTAATGTTTTAGAACCAACTATTTCGGCCCGAAACAGCGGATAGGCATGGACCGCGGCGAGAATCTTCGCAGGCAGCCCGAGCGGCCGGACGATCTCGGCGATCGCGTCACCCTCGGCCAGGCACTCGGCGAGAATCCCGCCATCGGGAAGCCCGGCGAGGTACTCGCGCACATTCGCGACGATCGCCTTGTGATCTCCGTCCAGCGGTGAGTTGTCGGTGCTGATTGCAGCCATTTTGCGACGGTATCTTGAGTGCCTGACAGGGAAATACCCGCTATCATACGCGCAGTTTCGGCGGGCTGGCCGCCGATCTCGACACTTGGGCAAAACTCAGCAGGACACGATGGCAGGACACAGTAAGTGGGCGAACATCCAGCACCGCAAGGGCGCCCAGGACAAGAAGCGTGGCAAGCTCTTTACCAAGTTGATTCGCGAAATCACGGTGGCGGCGAAGATGGGCGGCCCCGATCTCGATGCCAATCCGAGGCTGCGCATGGCCGTCGACAAGGCCAAGGGCCAGTCGATGCCCAAGGACAACATCGAGCGCGCCATCAAGCGCGGCGGCGGCGAGACCGACGGCGACGACTTCATGGAGATCCGCTACGAAGGCTACGGCCCCGGCGGCACGGCGGTCATGGTTGACTGCCTGACCGACAATCGCAACCGGACCGTGGCCGAGGTGCGCCATGCCTTCACCAAGTTCGGCGGCAATCTCGGCGCGGACGGGTCGGTGAACTACCTGTTCGACAAGGTTGGTGAATTGCTGTATCCGACGGGCAGCGACGAAGACACGGTCATGGAAGCCGCTATCGAAGCAGGCGCCGAGGACATCGTCGTCGATGACGACGGCTCCATCGAGGTGCTGACGGCGCCCGAGGACTTCGAGCAGGTGCGCGACGCGATGGTTGCGGCCGGCCTGGAGGCAGACAATGCCCAGGTCACGATGCGCGCCTCGACCAGCGCCGAGCTCGGCGTCAAGGAGGCAGGCTCGATGATCAAGTTGCTCGAAACGCTCGAAGACCTGGACGACGTCCAGGAGGTTTACTCCAACGCTGACATCAGCGAAGACGTACTGGCCCGGATTTGAAACAACGGCGACGCATACTCGGAATCGATCCAGGCTCGCGCCTGACCGGGTTCGGCGTCCTCGATTTCCAGGGCGACACGCCGTCGTATGTCACCAGCGGTACCGTGAAGAGCATTGATGGCGGCTTCGCCGACCGTCTGCGCCAGATATTCGAAGCCGTCAGTGCAGTCATGAGTGAGTTCGATCCCGACATCGTCGCGATCGAGAGCGTGTTCATGCACAGGAACGCAAGCAGCGCCCTCAAACTCGGCCATGCCCGTTCCGCGGCTCTGTGCGCGACGTTCGAGCACGATGTCGAGGTGTTCGAGTACGCCCCGCGCGAGATCAAGCAGGCGGTGGTCGGTACCGGCTCCGCGACCAAGGAGCAGGTGCAGCACATGGTCGTCACTATCCTCAAGCTCGACGGCACGCCCGCACCCGATGCGGCGGACGCGCTGGCGACCGCCTTGTGCCACTGCAACCAGCACCGCGTGCACGCGCAGCTCGGCACGGGCAAACGGATAGCGGGCCTGCGATGATCGGTTCGCTGCGCGGGCGCCTGATCGCGAAGCAGGCCCCCCATATCGTCCTCGAATGCCATGGCGTCGGCTACGACATCGAGACGCCGATGTCGACGTTCCTCGAGCTGCCGGCAGTCGGTGCGGATCTGTTCCTGCACACGCATCTGCTCGTACGCGAGGATGCCCAGATCATCTACGGCTTTGCGACCGGGGACGAGCGAGCGCTGTTTCGAACGCTGCTCAAGGTCAATCGTGTCGGGGCCAAGTTGGCGCTCGGCGTGCTGTCGAGCATGTCCGCCAGCGACTTCCGGCGCTGCGTAGAATACGAGGATGCGGCGATGCTCTCGAAAGTGCCCGGCATCGGCAAGAAGACCGCCGAGCGCCTGATCATGGAAATGCGCGATAAGGTGGACAATGTCGGCGCCCCGTCACTGCCTGGCGGCACCGTGACCGTCGAGGCCAGCGCGCGGTCGGAGGCTTTCGACGCGCTCGTCGCGCTGGGCTACAAGTCCGGCGAAGTGAACAAGCTGCTCGGCAAGCTCGATATCGACGGACTGTCTGCCGAGGACATCATCCGGCAGGCACTGAAACAGGCGGCGCTTTAAATGGGTGGTGTCGAACACGATCGGCTGACGACCTCGGAACCGGTTGCCGGGGACAAGGCCTTCGACCGGGCGATTCGCCCGAAAAAGCTGGCCGACTATCATGGCCAGCCCAGCGTCAGCCAGCAGATGGAGGTATTCATCGAAGCTGCCCGCCGCCGCGGGGAGGCCCTCGACCACCTGCTGATATTCGGTCCGCCGGGTCTCGGCAAGACGACGCTCGCGCATATCGTCGCCAACGAGATGGGCGTCAACCTGCGCCAAACGGCGGGTCCCGTGCTCGAGCGCCCTGGCGACCTGGCCGCGATTCTGACCAACCTCGAACCGAACGACGTCCTGTTCGTCGACGAGATTCATCGCCTTAGCCCGGTGGTCGAGGAAGTCCTGTACCCCGCGATGGAGGACTTCCAGCTCGACATCATGATCGGGGAAGGGCCGGCAGCACGCTCGATCAAGCTCGACCTGCCGCCGTTTACGTTGGTCGGCGCAACGACGCGCGCCGGCTTGCTGACCTCACCGCTGCGCGATCGTTTCGGCATCGTGCAGCGCCTCGAGTTCTATTCGACCACCGATCTCGAAGGCATTGCGCGACGTTCTGCCGGCATCCTGAATCTACCGATAGAGGACGAAGGTGCGACGGCCATCGCGACGCGTTCGCGCGGCACGCCGCGTATCGCGAACCGCCTGCTGCGACGCGTCCGCGATTTCGCCGAAGTTGAAGGAGACGGCGTGGTAACAGGCGCAATCGCCGAAAGCGCGATGAACGTATTGCAGGTCGACCCGCACGGGTTCGACGCGATGGACCGTCGCCTCCTGAAGACGATCATCGAGAAATTCGACGGTGGACCGGTCGGCATCGAGAGCCTCGCCGCGGCAATCGGCGAGGAACGCGGCACCATCGAGGACGTGCTCGAACCGTACCTGATCCAGCAGGGCTTCATGATGCGAACCGCACGCGGCCGGGTCGCGACAAACAACGCCTACCTGCATTTCGGCCTGAAAGCGCCCAATGCACCGGGCACCGGGGAGTTGGCGTTTGACGATGAGTGACGCGACCAGCGCGAAACCCTTCGAACTCCCGGTCCGCGTTTACTACGAAGACACGGATGCCCAGGGAGTCGTCTATTACGCCAACTACTTCCGTTTCATGGAGCGGGCCCGCACCGAGTGGCTGGCTTCGCTGGGTGTCGATATGGTTCGGTTACAGGACGAGGATCGCCGTATTTTCGTCGTGACCGAGGTGAACACCCGCTTTCACGCGCCCGCCAGACTGGCGGACGATCTCGTCGTCACGGCCAGGCTCGACGTCCTGTCGCGCGCGTCATTCGACATCGAACAGAGAATCTTCCGTAACAGCACTGACGGCGACCTGCTGATCAGCGGCATCGTCAAGGCGGCGTACCTGGACGCCGACACGATGCGGCCGAAACGCGTGCCGCCGTCCCTTTTCGGGGAAAACCAGCTATGACTGCAGATATGACCGTTGTCGGGCTCCTGATGGAAGCCAGCATCCCGGTGCAGATCGTGATGCTCCTGCTCATTGCCGCTTCCGTCGTGTCGTGGAGCATCATTTTCACGAAGCGCCGGCTCATTCGTCGCACCAAGGAAGCCTCCGACGAGTTCGAAGCCGCCTTCTGGTCCGGCGGGGACCTCAATACGCTGTACCAGAGCGCTTCACGCGCCAAGGGCGGCAGCGTCGGGATGGCGCGCATCTTCGAATCGGGTTTTCGTGAGTTCAACCGGGCCCTGCAGGCCGGCGGAAACACACCCGAGAAAGTCATCGAAGAATGCCGCCGCGGCATGCGCGTGGCGCAAATGCGCGAAGTCGACCGTCTCGAGCAGAACCTGGCGACCCTGGCGACGATCGGCTCGACGAGCCCCTACGTCGGCCTGTTCGGTACGGTCTGGGGCATCATGGTCGCGTTCATGCAGATCGGCAGCGCGCAGACGGCCACGCTGGCCGTTGTCGCGCCGCCCATCGCCGAGGCGCTGATCGCCACGGCGATGGGACTGTTTGCCGCGATCCCGGCCGTGATCGCCTATAACCGTTATGCCGACAAGGTCGTGCGTCTCGAATACCGCTACGACGGTTTCACCGAAGAGTTCTCGAGCATCCTGCAACGCCATGCTCGCGCGAAGCAGGGGACCTGACATGTCGACGCCGATGCAAAAACGCAAGCTCATGGGTGAGATCAACGTCGTGCCGTACATCGACGTCATGCTCGTGCTGCTCGTGATCTTCATGGTGACGGCGCCGCTGCTGACGCAGGGCATCGAGGTCGATTTGCCCAAAGCGAATGCCGAGCCGATCGAGACACCGCCCGATCAGGACCCGCTCGTCCTGAGCGTCGATGCCGACGGCAATTTCTACATCAATGCCGGCGACAACAAGGATCAGCCTCAGTCCGGCGACGAGATCATCCGCCGGATCGGTATCGTCCTCGAGCGCAGCCCCGAAACGCCGATGTTCGTCAAGGCCGATCGCGCGGTACCGTACGGCAACGTCGTCGGCGCCATGGTCGTCTTGCAGCAGGCCGGCGCCGAGAACATCGGTTTCGTGACCGATCCTCTGGATACCTACCCGATCCCCGAGTAAGCAGCCGCGACATGCGCGACAGCAACAACATTATCCCGGTCACGATGGCGCTGCTCCTGCACGCCATCATCTTCGGATCGATGATCGTTGCCTTCGACTACACGCGCCCGACGCCGTTCACGCCCCTGGCGGTCCAGGCGAAACTCGTCACCGAGATTCCCGAGCGTGCGCCGCCGCCCGTGGCGGAACCCGAGCCGGTCGTCGAGGAGCCGGAGCCCGCACCGGTCGTCGAGGAGCCGGAGCCCGAACCGTACAACAGCGAGGAACTGCGCCGCCAGGCCGAGGAGGAGAAACGCCGCCTGGATGCGCTTATGGAACAGAAACGGATCGAGGAACTCAGGCGCCAGGAAGAAGAGGAACGCAAACGCAAGGAGCGTGAAGAGGCCGAGCGCAAGAAGCGCGAGGAAGAGCGCAAGGAGCGAGAGCGCATCGAGGCCGAGCGCAAGCGCCAGGAAGACATCCGGCGGCAGCGCGAGGAGAATGAGCGGTTGCGGCGGGAACTCGAGGCCGAGGAACGGCAGGCGGAACTCGCGGCCGAGGAACGCCGCTTCGCGGCGCGCAACTCACCGGAAATGGCCGCCTATGAGTTTGCGATTCGCCAGAAGATCCGTCGGAACTGGTCGGTCCCTGCGAGCGCACAGGCCGATACGCGGTGCACGGTGCGCGTTCGCCAGCTACGCAACGGCGACGTCGTCGGAGTGACGATCGTCAGTTGTGAAAATGCCGACGATGCCGTCAGGCGCTCGGTGGAGGCCGCCATCCGCCGTTCGTCGCCATTGCCGGAACCATCGAATCCGGATCTGTTCGATAGTAATCTGACGATAAACTTGACGCCCGAAATACAATGAGCAACCTGTGAGGGTCCTGTGCTGAGAAGAATTGGTTTGTTTGCCGTGCTGGCCGCGGCCTGCGTCGCGCCGGCTCACGCCGAGCTCGTGATTGATGTGCAGGGTATTGCGCAGCCGACCCCGGTTGCCGTAGTGCCGTTCGGCTGGGAAGGCCGTACGCCTGAGATGCCGGCCGACGTCGCCGAGATCATCAGTGCGGACCTGTTGCGTAGCGGCCGCTTCGAGCCGATCGGCGAGGACAAGATGCTGCAGAAACCAACCGACGGGGCGGACGTGGATTTCCAGGACTGGAGCTTCGTCGGCGTCGAAGCCGTGGTCGTCGGCAAGGTTGTCCAGACCGGTGAGAACGCGTACACGCTGCAATTCCAGCTCTTCGACGTGTTCGGTCGGCGTCAGCTCGTCGGCTATCGCATGCCGGCCAGCCGCGGCACGATGCGCGGGGCAGCCCATCGTGCCGCGGACATGATCTATGAGAAGCTGACGGGCATCAAAGGCGTCTTCGGTACACGTGTTGCTTACGTCACGGCGCGGCAGCAGGGCGATGGCCGCCTCTACTCGCTGGTGGTCTCCGACTACGACGGCTTCAACGAACACACGATCATGGAAAGCGAGGACCCGATCATGTCGCCGGCGTGGTCACCGGACAGCCGCCAGCTGGCGTACGTTTCGTTCGAAGGCGACAAGTCGTCGATCTTCATCCAGACGCTGCGCACGGGCAACCGCTTCCGCGTGTCGTCGAAACCCGGCATCAACGGCGCGCCGTCGTTCTCGCCCGACGGCCGCAAGCTCGTCGTGACGCTCGGCGGCGAGGAGGGTAACCTCGACATCCACGTCCTCGACATCAACTCCCGGCGCACGACGCGCCTGACCACGCACCGGGCGATCGACACCGAGGGTACCTGGTCGCCGGACGGCCGCTGGATCTACTTTACGTCGGATCGCAGTGGCGGCCCACAGGTTTACCGCGTGCCTGCGACAGGCGGGACGCCCGAGCGCGTGACGTTCGAGGGGAGTTATAATGCGCGCCCGCGTCTGTCACCGGACGGCAAGCGGCTCGCCACGGTCTTCAATGACCGCGGCAACTTCCGCATTGCGGTGATGGATCTCGAGCGCAGGGATGTGCTGGTGTTGTCGGGTGGGCGGCAGGACGAGAGTCCGAGCTTTGCGCCGAACAGCGACATCCTGATTTACGCGACGCGGCAGGGCCGCAACGGGGTTCTGGAGTCTGTGTCGGCGGACGGCTTGATTCGCCAGAAGATGCGGTCCTCGGCTGGCGGGGATGTACGCGAACCGGTTTGGTCGCCGTTTCCGAGATACTAATTTACTTTAATAAGCTTACTTAAATTACTGTTTTTACTTCGCTTGTTTGTCACAAAGGGCTATGAGATGTCTTACTTCAAACTGATTTCCATCGCGGCGCTGTCGTTCCTTCTGGCAGGTTGCCCGGGTACCCCCGAGATGCCGGATCCCGAGCCGACCGACACGACCTACGGTGGTGACGCCGGCGCGAGCACGTCCGGTGCAGGCAATGATCCGTATGGCGGCGGCGAGTTCTTCGGCGAAGACCTGGCGGGCGAGGTCGGGAACGTCATTTACTTCGAATTCGACTCGTCCGAGGTCCGTGCCCAGGATCAGGACATCGTGGCGGGCCACGCTTCGATGCTGAACAGCAACCCGGGTTTGCGCGTAAGGCTCGAGGGGCACGCCGATGAGCGCGGCTCGCGGGAATACAATATCGGTCTCGGCGAGCGGCGCTCGCAGTCCGTACGCCAGATGCTCATGATCCAGGGCGTATCCGCCTCGCAGATCGCCACGGTCAGCTTCGGCGAAGAACGCCCTGTGGCGTTCGGTAATTCCGAGAGCGACTACTCGCAGAACCGCCGCGTCGAGTTCGTTTACCCGAACTAGCAGCCTGGTGATGAACGTCCGAAGCAAGATTCTTCTGGTGCCGGTGGCGCTCCTGCTCGGCGGCTGCCAGCTGCTGCAGCCGCAGGGCGAGGACCCGGTCCTGACGAAGCTGACGGAACTCGAGCGTCGCCTCGCAACGATCGAGCGCGTGGTGCAGAACCAGAGTCTCGTCAACCTGACGCAACAGGTCGGCGCCATGGAGCGCCAGGGGGAC
>JANQGP010000001.1 GCA_028277265.1 Woeseiaceae bacterium
TTTGGAAGCCATCGCTGTCCGGATTTCTTTCGTGCCGCGCAGGCCGCTGTATTCTTCGGCGCTCCATGTGCCGGTGTCTTTGGCGTTCTTCCTTCCCCCATCTCTGCTCGCATTAACTTGTGCAATGCTGGAATTCGCCAGCACACACAGAAGAACGACTGACAAGGAAAGGGCTCGAATCAACATTTCGCCAATTACGGCAGACCTCGGCAACAGGGACAGTCGCTGATTGTATCCCTTATAGAGGCCGGCGAACGTCCTGTTCCGCCAAATCCCGACCGGTTAACCAATCGGCCCAACCTCTCTCATGAAAGGCTGTCATTCGGATATGGGTGTGCGGGTATGACTTCCCAAAGAAGCGCCACCGGCGAGATGCCGGGGAGTGGCAATGGCGCCGGTGGCGCGAGCCGCACGACTTGCCAAGTGAGTTGACGGGCAGGACAGCCCACAAATACTCAGTCATTCGTGCATAAGGGGAGGGCCTAGTTGAACTTGTAGTCGAGACCCAATGTCAGTTGTTGCGACTCCAGTTCGGAGAACACCACGGTATCATCGATGTCATCGGAGGCTGTCCACGCCTCGCCGCGATTCAGAAAACCGTATTCGAGGCGCAGGTCGAACTGATCCGACACGGATTTCTTGAAACCAGCTGCGAATTGCCAAGCGAATTCCGAGTTGCTGTGCCCTGGAAACGCGTGATCGGTCAGAACCTGTCCTTCATAGGTGGTTCCCTGCCAGATCGCCGAGTTGTACTCGACATCGAGGAGCGCATCTGCATCGTTGTCCGCTACGCCGACGCCGCCTCGCAGATACGGTTTCGCCCACCAGTTCAACTGGTCGAAATCGTAATTTGCGTTGACCATCGCGAGCGTGCTGTCCACATCGGCACGCAGCCTGAAGAGATCATCGACCCGCAATTCCTCGCCCGACACCCAGGCCGAGGATGTGTCCGACGTCAGGTAGCTGAGCTCGAACTCGAGACGGAGGTTCTCGAAGATCTCTCGACCGACAGCAAACGTAAATCGGGTTCCGTCGTCCATCTCAATCAATGGTATCCCGCCATAGATGCTTTCTGTCGGGCCGACGATTTGGCCGTCGCTACTGATTTCACCGACGTAGGCGGTTCGTACGCTGGCGTACCACAATCCATCGCCGAACAGAGAATCTGCTTGTTGGGCATTGACGGCGGCGCCGAGTGTCAGCCCGGCCAGGGTCACTACTAGTTTCAATTCACATTTCATATCGATTGCTCCAGTCCGGACCCGGAGGGTACAGGTCCGTATTGGCACCAACGATACGAACGCTCCCGGTATAGTTCTGTAAAGAATGGTTGGCCCGCGTCAGTTCTGTCAGGCCGCGATCGGCAACGAAATGGAGATTCTTAAGCCGCCGCTGCCGGCATTCGCCGCACTGATGGCGCCACCGTGAAGCTCCACCGCACGCCGGGCGATGGCAAGTCCAATTCCGAATCCGCCGTGTTGGGGTTCCCGGGCCGTTTCTGTCTGGTAGAAGGGCTCGAACAGCTGCTCAAGTTGCTCCTCGCGGACGCCAGGTCCATCGTCACGAACCTCGATCGTGCATATCTCGTCCAGCACTGACTGCGACACATCGACCGGCGTTTCGGGGGGCGCATAGCGCAAGGCGTTTCGCACTACGTTTTCTATTGAGCTTCTCAGGAGACGTGTGTCGGCTGAAACGTGGCACGCATCACCCTCATTCAGCGTGATCTCTCGGCCATCGACACTCGCTTCGAACCGCAGTTCCTCAACGATCTCGCGAAGGAATGCATGGATGTCGATCTCCTGCAGACAAAGACCGGCGTCCTGGGCATCAAGTCGAGAAAACATCAAAAGCCGTTCAATCATGGAGTCGAGCCCGTCGACCTCATCTTCGATGCGATCCAGCTCCGGCAGTACCGCCGGATCAGCGACGGTGCGTGCCAATGAGGCAGCCGCGTGCACACGTGCCAGCGGCGAACGTAGATCGTGTGAGACATCACGGAGCAGATTGCGATGGGCGAGGACAAGGCGCTCGATGCGCTCCGCCATTTGATCAAACGTCGCTGCGAATTGAGCAATCTCATCGCCGCGACGGCCGAGTTCCGGTGCAATCCGGACCTGCAGGTCGCCCTCGGCAAGACGCGCGCCGGCTCGCTCGAATACGCGCAGTGGCGATACCAGGTAGCGAGCGATCAGTACGCTGAGCGCGACGCTCATCGGGACGGCGATCAGCACCAATAGCCAGATGAAATTCGGTTGGAACGTGGCCTGCGCGATGGTTCGTCGCACCGGGGAGACCGAGCCGAACGGCCCCCCCGCACCTCGTCGCGGCTTCACGCCCGGAACGATACTGACCGTGTACTTGCCCTCGGTGCGCTCCACGGTGAATGAGGGGAACTGCAGATCGCTATCCCATGGATTGGATAGATCTTCCATTGTTCGCGACGCGTAGACGACTGTGCCGTCTTCTCGCGCCACACTGACCTCGAAGCGACCGCCAATGACTGGCGACTCCTTAAACCACTCGATAAATGCCGCCTCGCCCCGGCCCTCAGTCTCGGCGCTGCCCACTGTAACGATCGCCGCAACCAGGTCACCGCGGCGAGGTCCATGCGACTCGCCGGGTCGCTGTGATTCCACGTTCGCTCGCGCGATCACGATGGCAATCAGCGCGGATACAGCCATCACTCCCCAGATGGCCACGACAATCTTGAGATAGAGCTTGTGCACGCTTAGGGCCCGGAGTCCAGGACCAGCCAGTAGCCGGTGCCGCGCAGGGTTTTGATGTGTGCGTCGACGATGCGATGTTGGCGAAGCTTCTTGCGCAGATTGGCGACATGCATGTCAATACTCCGGTCCGATGGATCGTAGTCTCGACCAAGAGCGGCTTTGGCGAGGATTGATTTGTTGACCGCCTGACCTGCTGCCTGGATGAGACACAGCAGCACCGAGTACTCGGTGCCCGTAAGATCCAAAACCCGACCGTCGTAGGAAATCAAGCGCTGAGCGAGATCGACGTCGAATCTCCCTCGGTGGAGATGTTTCGGCGTACTGTCCTCGGTCGGCCAGGCATTCACCCGGCGCAGCACGGCGCGGATTCGAGCCGCCAGCTCCCTCAGGCTGCACGGTTTGGGAATGTAGTCGTCGGCGCCGGTTTCCAGGCCGACGACACGATCCACCTCTTCGCCGCGTGCGGTTAGCATGACCACCGGAAGCATCTGATTGGGCGACGAAGAACTGCGCAGTCGTCGCAGCACTTCCTGTCCACTCATCTCCGGCAGCATGACGTCGAGGATCACCAGGTCGAAGTGCCGAGCAGCCATTGCATGGAGGCTGTCGCCGCCACTGTGGACCGCCTCCACACGAAAGCCTTCTTCGCTCAGGTACCGCACGATCATGGCGCAAAGCTCACGATCGTCATCCACCATCAGTATTCGCGTCACCCGATATCCCACTGCCGATTAATGTTTGGTCGCAATCACAGTGAGCCACCATCGCCGCGACCGGGCCACGGGCGTGCTGGGCCGCGAGTTCCCTGGCTATGACTTATCGTCACGCCAACGGTGTTCGCGTTGCCCGCGGCGCTCGGAGAATCGAGCTTTCATCCCCGCGAACTCTTCCTCGTTCAACATGCCGTCACCATCGACATCAGATTCATCAAAAGACTGGAACATGCGCTTGCCGGGGCCACCACGTCCGCCACCGAACTTCGCCCTGGTCGATTGCCGTATCGTCTCTACGAATGCCTCGAATTCAGTCTGATCGATGTACATGTCCTTGTTGGTATCGATTGCCGTGAAGTCCAATACCGGGCGGGCTCTCGGCTCGTCATCCGCCAATGCTTGTCCGAATGTCATCACAGCGGCTGTAGCCACCAGTAGTTTTGCGCGTTTCATAGACGTGTGCTCCTCTTTTGACGGTGAAGGTATTCATCTCGGAAGCATCCATCCTAGGATGCCACTGGCACCGCTACTGTAAGGATTCGTCAAGGCAATACGAACCCGCCGCTCCGCGATTCCATTTCTCCGCAGAGCGCCATGGGCAGGCTTTTCACTGTCTTACAGATCTTTACAAACGCACTCCCTAGCATTCGGTTGACACACTATCTGAGCCCTCTTTTCTGGAGCGTTGTCACATGCGAGTTCGAACTATCTTGCTGGCCTTTTTCTTCCTGGCTCTGGCAACCACAAACGGTTGCTCGGACAGCGGCAATCAGGAAGCTGTCACGGGCAAGGGATCCATTCGGGCGCTGCACACTGTTCCCAACCTGGGTACGGTTCGCTTTCTCATCGAGGAAACGACGCTCGGTTCACTAACATTCCAGTCCGCGACCGGCATTTCCGAGTACGACGATCTGGAATACGAGTTTCGATTCGAAATCACGCTTCCCGACGATGACCCTGAGGAGCCCACGGAGCTGGTCAGCCGCACTCTAGAGGTCACCGCCGAACAGGAATACACGTTCGTACTGGCCGGCACTCTTGCAAGCCCGCAGCTCTATTTATGGGAACAGTTTGGCCGGGACTGGGCAGAGGAGTTGTCAAACGCTGAAGAGAACGAAACCGAAGTGACGGTCATGGAGGTGTCGTTTGGCCATGCGGCCGCGACGCTCGGGGACGTCGATATCTACCTGGAAGCACCAGGTACGAGTCCCTTGTCGACGACGCCCCGGGCCACCCTCGGCTACTCCGAATTTGATGCCGCCCTGGAACTGAGCGCCGGCGACTACCAACTGGTTATCACGCCAGCGGGCGATCCGACGACCTTTGTATTTGCCTCTAATCCGTTCTCGCTCACAGCTGCGACCAGCACACTGATCACGTTACTCGACAACGGCGGCTATACCACAGCAGATATCTCGATCAGCCTGATCGGCAGCGGCTCGGGCACAGATCTTGCGGATATCAACTCATCCGCTGTCATCAGCACGGTGCACGCTGCTCTCGGAACCGGTCCTCTCGATGTCTTCGACATCGATGACTTGTCCGCCCCCATTGTCGATAGCCTTCCTTTTGGGGTCGTTTCCGACGAGGTTGATTTGGAAAGCGGCACCTTCAATATGCTGGTGACGCCCGAAGACAACCAGGGTGTTTTCCTCACACAGATCGCAGTCAATGCCCTGGCGGGCACTTACAATCGCTTGTTTCTGGTCGGTCTCCCCGGCGACGTTCAGGCCGTTTCGCAACGCTACGACCATTCCACGATCGCTACACATGCCAGGCTTCAGCTGTTCCAGGCAGCTGTCCGCTTCTCGTCGGTCGACGTATACGTGGTCGATACAGCCACGGATATACAGCTGATCGGCCCAAGCTACTCGAGCGTTCTTTACGGGACGGGGTTTTCGTATGCCTCCTTGCAAGAAAACGAATACAACGTCTTTGTCACGGAGCCCGGGAGCAAAAACGTGATTGCCGGGCCCCTGAACGTCACCCTGGAGAAGAGCCACAACTACTCACTAGTGATCACGGATTCTCCGAATATCTCAGCCGCCGACCTCGTGTTTTTCGAAGAGTCGGCTCTTTGAGTAGCGTCAGTTGTCAGCTAACGGCGGCGTATCGCGATCAGCGGAGCGCCGCCACGCTCGACTCGCGCCTCGTGAATGGCGACTTCAGAGTTCATCAGTGAAAACCGTTCCCCCAATAGGCACGGGATAGGGGTTCAAAGTCGACACGAACAAAAGGCTACGCCAGTCATGACGTAGCCCTTCGTTTCCAGTGTTCGAACCGATTGGGTTCTCGGCGACCTATTGTTATTCACCTAGCATCAGAAGTTGACCCTCAGGCCGACGTTGTAGCGCCTGCCCCATTCCGCATAGTAAGCGGGCAAATCGCTCCTGCCAGCGAGGGAATGCCACGCGGCATCGAGCAAATTGGTCGCTTCGAAGAAGACGTAGCCCGATTCGAACGCTGCGTAGCTGGCCGAGAACGATGCGTCCGTGAGTCCCTTCACCGTCGACTTGAAGGTGTCCTCACCCGCCAGGTTCAGCGGGCTCCAGTGGCTGGACATGTATCCTTCCGTGCGATTCACGTACACCTGCGCACTGAGCTTCTCGCGCTCGTACATCAGGGAGACGGAATAGGCCTCATCGGCAACGCCAGGCAGAACGCCGACGACGCTGTCGCTGATCACCGATTCGGTGTCGATTGCCGTGTAGTTGGCAATGATGCCGAATCCGTTGTCGAAGAAATGCTGGATACCGAGCTCGACGCCCGTTGCCGTTGCGGAGTCCAGGTTCTTCGGCTCGAACTCGTTGAACGGCGTGTCGACATAGCTGCCATCCGACTGCTCGACCGGGTAGGTTGGGCGATCGGGGTTTTCCCAGGTTCCAGGCCAGACTTCCTGCCAATCCGCGATGAATCCTTCGATGTCCTTGTGGAACACGGCGGCGGTTACGGCGGAGTCGTCGCTGTAGTACCACTCGAGGGCGATGTCGGCCTGCTTGGCCTCGACCGGCTCGAGCGTCGGGTTGCCGACGTAGAGCGTCGTCCACTCACCCCAGGTCAGGTACTGGTTGTCGACTGCCGTGGACAGCTGATTCATCGACGCGCGGGACATTACCTCGGCCGCAGACAGTCGGAGAATCAGACCACCGTCGAACTCGTAGCCGAAGTTGAACGACGGCAGCAGGTTCGAGTAGCTGTTTCCCTCGGAGATCGCGGTCAGCGGACCCTGTTCCGCATAGTAACCGCCCCACGAGGTCAGGTTGATCTGCAGGATCGGCTCACGCCATCCTTTCGATACCGTATCCGTCTTCGAGTAGCGGAGTCCCAGGTTCGCCCACCAGTTTTCGCCTTCGAAGTTGGCCTGGACATATGCCGATCTGGTCTCTTCCTCGACCGCGAACGACGAGTTGCCGTCGAACAGCGGTGTATCCTGGTCGGAGTAGCCGACAGGGTAGGGCTCGCCGGTGGCCGGGTTGATGATGTTCGGGTTGTTCTCGGCCGCCCTGAGCGCTGCCTGGTATGCCTCCGGATCGAAGCCGACGTAGACGCCCGGGAAGTTGCCGGATACTTCGGACAAAAGTCCGTCGAGTGACAAGGGCCGCACAACGCTGACGCCGGTATCGGCGAACGTGAAGGGCGCACCGCCGAACAGCGAACGTGCGTGTTCGTTGTCGAACTGCGTGCGGTCCTTTGTCCGGTCGCTGTAAACGATGCCGAAGTCGAGTGAGGCCAGTCGCGCGTCCGTGAAGCCCAGCGAGAATTCGTCGGAGTCCACGTTCAGACTGCCGGACAGAGAGACGCCAACGACCTGGTCGTCGATGTCAACGCCGGTCGACTGCGAGAAATGCGGTCCGAAGTCCGCGTCGGTCACGAGATCCGCCATCGAACTGACGGTCGGATGGTTCGAAAAGTCGATCGATACGTTGGGCAATCCGTCTGCGTTCAGGCTGAAGGTCGTCAGGTTGGGCACGGCGCCTACGCTGTGAGAGGCGATGAACAGGTCCTTGCCGCCCGCGTCGCGAGTCGCCTTCGACAAGTAAGCGTCGCCAACCACCGTCAGCCTGTCGGACGCGTGAAACTCGGCGTTGAAGCCGAACTGCTGCGTATCGACCACGCGGAATTCCGTCTCGGTAACGAGTTCGGGAACGAAATCCGGAATTTCGTAGCCGGTTACGAAGATACCTTGCGGATTGAGATCCGTCGTGGTACCCGCATACGTTACGTTCTGCCAGCGATCCGATGCCCCGATCGTGTACCAGGAAGCCGTGTAACCGACCGTCGGTGCATCGAGACGCGTGTAGAGTCCGTCGACAGTGATATCCCACTTGTCGTTTGGCCGGAACTGCAGTGTCACGGAAGCCGCGTCGCGCTGGCGATCCTCGATGAAAGCACCGTATGCGAAGGTATTGGGCAGCCGCAACTGATTGGAAGCGTCCTGCCAGGCAACCCAACCCAGGTCGCCGTCGTGATCCCAGCTCCAGTTCTCCGTGTAGTTGAGGTCCGTCATTTCGTCGTTGCGCACGGGCGTGTTGCTGTGCAGCACCGTTACCAGCACACCGACCTTGTCATCGGCGAACGTGTTACTGAATACACCGGTAACTTTGTAGCTGTTGTCGTCCGCCTTGGTGCTGTAACCGCCTTCGACGGAGCCCGTCAGACGCATTCCCGGTACATCGAACGGCTTGGCCGTCACCAGATCGATGGCGCCACCGATGCTGCCTTCCAGCGTCCGCGCGGTGACGGACTTGTGCACCCATGCGCTGGAAATGACTTCGGAGGGCAGCACGTCGAACGCAAATTCGCGCCCTTCGGTGTCGGTAGCCATAAGGCGGCCGTTCATCGTTACGATGCTGTATTCGGCGCCGAGGCCGCGAATGTGGACACCCTGGCCCTCACCACCGCGTGTGCGATCGATGGTGATACCCGGTATGTGCGACAAGGAGTCGGCCACGTTTGCATCGGGAAACAACCCGAGTTCCTCGGCCGTGATGCCGTCGAGAATGGACTTCGCTTCTCGTTTGGCATTCAGAGAGTTGATCAGGCTGGCGCGCTTTCCGAGCACCAGGATTTCCTCGAGAGATTCGTCCGACGCATCCTGCGCCAGTCCTGCGGCTGGCGCCAGTAGCGATACGCTCGCTACGATCGCCGGAACTGAGAATCTGGAAATCCCGCGCCCCCATGACCCAGATACTTCATTACGTTTCATTTCAAACACTCCGCGAAAGAACAGGTTTTGTACCAAAACCGATCAGCCGTTATTGCCTGCATATGTGCTGCAGGATTACGATAGCTCCAATTTCAAAAGAATGAAAGAGAAATGAAACGAAACCTTAACCGGAATATGCTGCTGTGCCGGTCAATCGCTTTGCAGGCAGGGTTTTCATGGTGTAGAACCCGCTACAAACCCTTCTTTTCTCTCGCGAAAACACTGGCCAGCATTTCGATACGCTGCGTCGAAAGTTTCATTTTATTATGCTTCCGTTCTTTCAGAAAAATTGTTTTCATTGCGAAACCACATGCGGAACGAGAGCACATACAACAAACGGTGCGGAAGACACCACGAGGCGAGGCAAGCCATGTCCGATTCAATAGCCACTACTTACCCTGTACCGGTGCACGGCGTCGTCAAGCGGGTGCGTCTTGCCGTCCTGTACCTGATCGCCGCCATCTCCGTCGGGCTGGTCGCCTGCGACACGGCGGATTACACCTACAAAGTGGCGTCCGGAGCGCTCGTCGTCGAGTTCGACCAGCGCATGCATTCGCGGCTCAGTGAAGGCCCGGGAGGCGCGACGGACCTGCACCCGGATTTCGCGCCGTCCGAGTATGCCGTCGTCGACGGCGTGGCGGTGGCGGATTTCGCCGTGGCGGAGTTCGTCAGCTCGGATACCTGGGGTCCGCTCGGCCGCGGCACGCGATATACGCTGACCGGCACGTCGTCGAACGCGATCCGAAAGTCCGTGGAGATCAGCGCCTACGACGAGCATCCTGGAATGCTCGCGTACCGCGTGTCCTACCGGAACGACGGCGACGCGCCAGTCGAGATCTCGAAGTGGGTGAACAACGCTTACGCGCTCGCCACGACCGGAGCACCGGTCGAATTCTGGTCCTATCAGGGCGCGTCCTTCTCCGACCGGCGTGACTGGGTAATGCCGCTGGACGTCGGCTTCGAGCAGCAGAACTTCATGGGTATGAACGCGACTGACTACGGAAGCGGCACGCCGGTGTCGGTCGTCTGGCGGGCCGATGTAGGGATCGCAGTAGGTCACCTCGAGACCGTGCCCAAGCTCGTCTCGATTCCGGTTCGCTACCCCGATACCGGGACCGGTGCCGAAGTTGCCGTCGAATACGAATACGGCTACAAGCTGGACCCGGGTGCGTCGATGTCTACTTTCGATACCTTTGTTTTCGCTCATGAGGGCGACTACTACGCCGCGCTCAAGAATTACCGTCAGGTGATGGGGAAGAAGGGGCTCGTGATCGACGAGTTCCCCGACACGGCTTATGAGGCCATCTGGTGTGCCTGGGGCTACGAGCGCAACTTCAACGTCGACGAGGTGCTCGGTACATTGTCCAAGGCCAAGGAACTGGGGCTCGAATGGGCGGTTCTCGACGACGGCTGGCAGACGGCGGAGGGCGACTGGCACCTGCACCCGGGCAAGTTTCCAAGAGGCACGGAGGACATGCAGGACTTCGTCAGCCGCATCAACGGGGCCGGATTGAAAGCCAAGCTCTGGTGGGCGCCGCTGGCGGCGGATCCCGGCACCGACCTGTTGGAGGAGCACGCAGACATGCTGCTTCTGGACGAGAACGGCAATCCGCAGGACATTACCTGGTGGGACAGCTATTACCTGTGTCCGGCCTACGACAAGACCATCGAGCACGCCGAAGCGCAAGTCGAGCGCTATCTGAAGGAGTGGGGATATCGGGGCCTGAAGATCGACGGCCAGCATCTGAACGGCGTCGCGCCCTGCCACAATCCGGCACACAATCACGAACGCCCCGAAGAATCGTACGAAGGGCTGCAGGACTTCTGGCAAGCGGTCTACGAAAAGGCGCTCAGTATCGACAAGGAAGCGGTCGTCGAGATATGCCCCTGCGGCACTTCGTACAGCTTCTTCAACATTCCGTACATGAACCAGAGCGTCAGCTCCGACCCGCTTTCGTCCTGGCAGATTCGTCTGAAAGGCAAGACGCTCAAGGCACTGTCGGGCGAATCGGCGCCGTACTATGGCGACCACGTCGAACTGAGCGACGATGGCAGCGATTTCGCCTCCACGGTCGGCATCGGCGGCGTCGTCGGCACCAAGTTCACGCTGCCCTCGGATAACGAGGCCGCCGCGCAGTTCCTTCTCACGCCCGAAAAGGAAGCCGAGTGGGCAAGGTGGATCGCGCTGTATAACGAGAAGATGCTGCCGAAAGGCGAGTATCTGGGCGAACTGTACGACATCGGCTTCGATCGACCGGAGACCCACGCGATCAGCAAGGACGAGTCGATGTACTACGCGTTCTACGCGGACACGTACGACGGTGAGGTCGAATTGCGCGGGCTCGAGAGCGAAACATACCAGCTTGTCGACTATGTCGGCGGGAAGCTACTGGGCGAGGTCACGGGGCCGGTGGCCCGGACGGGCGTTCGGTTCGAGGGCTACCTGCTGGTTCAGGCCACGAAGCTCGACCGGGCGGAATCCTTCTATTCGCTCGACGACTTCGCGAACGTGCCTAAGATCGACGCGCACGTACACCTGAACAACAGGGACGCAGGGCTGATCGAACGCGCCGAGGCGAACGGTTTCGACCTCGTGAGCGTCAACGTTGACTACCCGGATTTTCCGCCGGTTGCGCACCAGTACGAGCAAGCGCTTGAACTGCAGGCCGAATTTCCCGACGTCGTTCGTTTCGTCGCGAGTTTCTCGTCGGAAGGCTGGGAAGAAACGGGATTCAGCGAACGCGTCATCGACCACCTGAATGCGGCGCGGGACGAGGGTGCGATCGGCGTCAAGGTCTGGAAGAACATCGGGATGTCCGTTCGCGACGCCTCGGGAGAATTGCTCATGGTTGACGACGATCGGCTGGATGAGGTTTTCTCTTATCTTGAGGGCGAGGGCATACCGTTTCTCGGACATCAGGGCGAGCCGCACAATTGCTGGCTGCCGCTCGAAGAGATGACCGTCAACAACGACCGTGAGTATTTTCGGGCGCACCCGCAATACCACATGTACCTGCATCCCGAGATGCCGGGTTACGAAGATCAGATCGCGGCTCGCGACCGGCGCCTCGACAAACACCCCGGCATTCGATACATCGGGGCGCACCTCGCCAGCCTCGAGTGGAGTGTCGACGAAATGGCCGCCTTTCTCGACCGATACCCGACGGCATCGCTGGATATGGCCGCGCGGTTCGGCCAGATCCAGTACCAGTCGATGCGCGACCGCGAGGCAGTGCGAAACTTTTTCGTCGAGTATCAGGATCGCCTGTTGTATGCGACGGATGGCACGACTTACTCCGACGCCGCCGAGGAGTCGGTCGCCGATCAGATCGAAGTCAAGTGGCGCGCGGACTGGAAATACCTGACGAGCGACGAGTTGATATCCGTCCCCGAGGTCGACGGTGAGTTCCGCGGGCTCGAATTGCCGAGGGAAGTGATCGACAAGATCTATTACCACAACGCGCGATCGGCCTACGGTCTCGATTGCGCTACGGATTGTCGGCAATGATGCGACCGAAGAAACTGTGGCTCGGCTACGCGATAGTCACCATGTTGTTCTGGGGTGTCTGGGGTGCTTTTGCGGGAACTTCCGCCGAAAAAGGCTTTCCGGAGACGCTCGTCTACTGCGTGTGGGCGCTGACGATGATTCCGCCGGCGCTAATCGCCCTGTATCTGCGTGACTGGCAGCTCGAGTACGATGCGAAGTCGATCCGTCTCGGCTCGATTATCGGCGTGCTCGGGGCGGGCGGACAGATGGTCCTCTTTCACGCGTTGACGACCGGTCCCGCGTACCTGATCTTCCCGATCATCGCGCTCTCGCCCGTGGTGACCATCGTGCTGTCGTTCTTCCTGCTGAAAGAGAGAACCGGCGTCGCGGGCGCCGCCGGCGTCGTTCTGGCCTTGATCGCGCTACAGCTTTTCGAGTATCAAGGTGGCGGGGCCGATGGCGAGTCGCTCGCGGCGAGCTGGTTCGTTCTGGCCGTGGTCGTGCTCGTCGCCTGGGGCGTGCAGGCGTATTTCATGAAGCTCTCGAACGCGTTCATGCACGCCGAAAGCATATTTTTCTACATGATGGTGACAGGCCTCGCGATGATTCCGATCGCGCTGTACATGACCGACTTCTCGCAGCCGATCAACTGGGGCGTCGACGGCCCTGTTCTGACCGCGGCCATCCAGGTTCTGAACGCCATCGGTGCGCTGTGTCTGGTGTTCGCCTTCCGCTATGGCAAGGCCATAGTCGTTTCGCCGATGACGAATGCCGGCGCGCCGCTGATTACCGCGGTCATTTCCCTCGTGCTTCTCGGCGTCATTCCCGCGACGACCAAAGTCATCGGGATTATCGTTGCCCTGATCGCCGCGTTTCTGCTCGCGCTCGACCCGGAAGACGACGCAAAGGAACCGAATTGAAACAGATTCTCGACATTGTGGACGCCCACAAAAAGGGCAGACGAGTCGGAGTCTACTCAGTCTGCTCGGCGCATCCGATGGTGATCGCGGCGGCGCTGCGAAGGGCCCGGTCCGACGGCTCCGTTGCCCTGATCGAGGCGACGTCGAATCAGGTCAATCAATACGGCGGTTACACGGGTATGCAGCCGGCCGATTTTTGCGACCTGGTGCACGGGATCGCGGACGAAGCGGACTTGCCGCTTGACCGGGTGGTTCTGGGCGGGGATCACCTCGGGCCAAACTGCTGGCAATCCGATGATGCCGAAGTGGCGATGTGCAAGTCGGAAATGCTGATCGATCAGTACGTCGATGCAGGGTTTCGCAAGATTCATCTCGACTGTTCCATGGCCTGCGGAGGCGACCGGACGCCGCTCGACGATGCAACGATAGCCGATCGCGCGGCGCGCCTGTGTGCCGTGGCCGAAGCACGCTGGCGCAACGCGGGCGGAGAAGCGCCGGTCTACGTGGTCGGTACCGAAGTACCGGTTCCCGGCGGTGTGGTTGGAGAGGACGACGATCTCGCCGTCACCGAGCCGGCTGCGGCGCTGGAGACCGTCGCCGCGCACAAAAAAGCGTTTTGCGACGCGGGCCTCGAAGCGGCCTGGGAGCGGGTCGTCGGTCTCGTGGTGCAGCCGGGCGTCGAATTCGGCAACGAGAAGGTCGACGACTACGTAGCCGACAAGACACGGGATCTTTCACGAATCGTCGAAGGCCTGCCGCACGTCGTGTACGAGGCGCACTCGACCGACTACCAGACGCCGGAGAATCTGCGGCAACTCGTCAGGGACCACTTCGCTATTCTCAAAGTCGGCCCGGGCCTGACGTTCGCGTTGCGGGAAGCGCTCTGGGCGCTCCACGGCATTGCCGTGGAATGGTTTGGCGCCGACCGGGCGCCGCAACTAAGGGAGACGGTATTGAAGGTCATGGAGCAACATCCGAAGTACTGGCGTGCCTACTATTCTTCCACCGGGAGTGCCTTGCGGCGGGACTTGCAGTTCAGCCTGAGTGACCGGATTCGCTATTACTGGCCCTACGAGGCGGTCGAGAACGTCGTCGGCCGCCTGCTGGCCATGCTCGAGGCGTCTCCGCCGCCACTTCCGTTGATCAAACAGTATCTGCCCGCGGAATACCGGGCGATCCGCAGCGGCGAGATCCGCAACCATCCGCAAGACCTTATCCAAAGCAAGATCGATGAAGTCCTGGTCGACTACGCCAATGCCTGTGGCCATCGGAGGGCCATTTGAAACTATGAAATACCTTGGCTATGACGAAAACAAACTGAGGGACCGCGACGCTTACTGGACCGCGAGAGAAATCGAACAACAGCCGGAAATCTGGCTGAAGGTGGGCGATTACCTGAGATCGCGCCGAGCGGAGATCGACGCATTCGTTCAGCCGCTTACGAGCGACCCCGACACGCGAATCATCCTCACCGGGGCGGGCACGTCAGCATTCGTGGGGGATTGTCTGGCGCCGATTTTGTCGCGGATGTTTGGCCGGACGGTCGAAGCGATCGCCACCACGGACCTCGTATCGTCCCCGGACTCGTATTTTCATTCGCGTATCCCGACGCTGCTGATATCGTTTGCCCGTTCCGGGAACAGCCCGGAAAGCCTGGCCGCGCTGGAACTCGCGCAGTCGATGCTCTCGGACTGCTCGCAGCTCATCATCACCTGCAATGAAGACGGGGCGCTGTTCAGGGCCGGGAAGGAGTGCCGCGACGCGCTGGTCCTGCTGATGCCCGCAGAGACCAACGACCAGGCATTTGCGATGACGTCGAGTTTCACGAGCATGTTGCTGGCCGCCATCTCGACGCTGATCGGGATTTCGTCCTACGCACCGAGGGTGGCCCGTGTTGCCGCCTGTGTCGAAAACCTGATCCGCACACGCAACGACGAGATCCGGCAACTCGCTGACAACGACTTCAGCTACGTCGTGTATCTCGGCAGCAACAGTTTTTCAGGCCTGGCCAGGGAGGCCAGCCTCAAGCTGCTCGAGCTGACGGACGGCCGGATTCACACCATGCACGATTCGCCGCTGGGCGTGCGCCACGGACCGAAGGCGAGCATCAACGACGACACGCTGGTGGTCGTGTTCATGTCGTCCGATTCCTATACTCGCAAGTACGATACGGATATCCTGAACGAGTTTTCCGCGGAGGGTCAGGTCAGACAAATCGTAGCCCTGACCGCGGAGAACGACCTGAACAGAAATACCGATCTCTTCATGACCGTGGAGAACACCCAGGATTTCTCGGATCTCGAGTTGCTCTTTCCCTATGTCGCCGTCGCACAGATGTACGGGTTCCACAGCGCGCTTCGTATCGGGAATCGGCCAGATAACCCCAGCGCGTCGGGTACGGTCAACAGAGTGGTGCAAGGAGTCAAGATCTACTCCAGGCCCGCGTAACGGGTGGAGGGCTTATCGATGTATCTAGGCGTGGACGGCGGCGGCAGCAAGACGGCGTTTGCGCTCATCGACCGCGGCGGTTCGGTCGTCGCCGAGTATGAGACGTCGGGATCCTACTATCTGGATATCGGTTTGCCGTCCCTGAAGGACCTCATCGACTCGGGTATCAGCACCGTGGTCGATAACGCTGGTGCCGAGGTCGACGACATCGAGTACGCTTTCATCGGTCTGCCGGCCTACGGTGAGGACAGCCGCATGATCGCCGAACTGGACTCGGTGCCGGACCGAACCCTTCGGCCGGGGACGTACACCTGCGACAACGACATGGTCTGCGCCTGGGCCGGATCGCTGGGCGGCGGCGACGGCATCAATCTGATCGCGGGAACCGGATCGATCGGATTCGGCCGCTACGAAGGCCGGACGGCGCGATGCGGGGGCTGGGGCGAGCTGTTCGGCGACGAGGGCTCGGCGTTCTGGATCGCCCGCAAGGGACTGCAGCTATTCTCGAGGATGAGCGACGGAAGAGCGGATCCGGGTCCGCTGCTGGACCTCGTCCGGCGTGAAATCGAGCTGCGTCAGGACCTCGACCTGAGCACTCTCGTGTTGGGGGAGTGGGGTTCCGACCGGGTCCGCATAGCCGGTTTCGCACAGCTGATGTACGCGGCGGCGGAGCAATGCGATACGCAGGTGATTGACATCTTCCGCCAGGCGGCGGACGAACTCTACCTGCTCGCCGAATCGCTTCGCTCGAAATTGCGGGTTCCGGCGGAACGCGAACTGAGTATCTCGACTTCGGGCGGCGTCTTCAAATCCGGCGACCTGGTGTCGAAGCCGTTTCTGGCTGCCCTCAACGCGTCGCCGTCCGTCTATCGATTTCGCAGTCCCATGTTTACGCCTGTCATTGGTGCAGCCCGATACGCGGCGATCTTGAGCCGCGAGCGGCTGTGATTTCGCCGCAAACACGGATAAACTGACTCAACTGAAACTTCCGAAAGTTTCTGGTTTGCGTTTTGGGTCGGTTCCGTAACGTTTTGTAAGGTAGCTGCACCCAACTTTTCGTTTCAAAACGAATACAGGGGGCGCAATGCGCGACACGAGCAGCCGGCGCGACAAGATCGCGTCCATGCTGAGAAAGGATGGCAGCGTTCAGGTTCTGGTTCTCGCTGAACGGTTCGGGGTGTCGACCGTGACTATCCGTAAGGACCTGAAGTTTCTCGAGGAGCTGGGCGTCTCGACGCGAACGTACGGTGGCGCGATTCTCAACGAGAGTTCGAATCGTATCGTCGAACGCGGGATCGCCCACAAGGAGCAGCTTTACACCAAAGAGAAGGAGGCGATCGGGGTCGCGGCGGCGGAAATGATCGAGCCCGGAGACTCCGTTATTCTCGACTCAGGAACGACCACATTTCAGATTGCTGCACATCTGGCAGGAATCCAAGGCGCCACCGTGATCACGAACGGGCTCAACGTGATCAACAGACTGTCGCATTTTGAAGGGCTGGAGATGATTCTGCTAGGCGGAATACTGAGGCGCAAGAACATGTCGTTTTTCGGCTCGCACGCGGAACAGGCGCTCAAGGACCTGCATGTCGACAAGCTGTTTCTCGGCGTGGACGGTTTTCATCTGGATAAGGGAATTACCACGCATTTTGAGCCCGAGGCGCATCTCAATCGCCTGATGCTGAGGTCGGCTTCGAAGATTATCGTGGTGACGGACTCCTCGAAGTACGGTCGAATCTGCCTTCATCAGATCCTCGGGATCGACGAGGTGTCGACGGTAATCACCGATGCCGGCATACCGGACGACTACCGTTCGTCGCTCGAAGACAGAGATATCGCGGTCAGGGTCGTAGATTAGCGACCCGGCCCCCAGGTGGTTTTCACAACCTATTCTTCATAGATGCGGACTTCGTACACGCCGTCTTCGCGAACGAAGCCACGATACATGCCGTCGCCGGAATACGGCATTGTCACTGAGCCATCCTGGTCGACGGCGACGACGCTTATACTGCCGCCCATCTCGGCAACCTGGCCGATCACCGCTCGTGTGGCCTCGTCTACGCTCATGCCTTCGTATTGCATGAGATCGGACATCGTCTTCGTGGCGACGACTCGAATAACGTGTTCGCCGAGCCCCGTCGATGAGACGGCGAGCGTCGCGTTGTTGGCGTAGGTTCCGGCGCCGATGATCGGCGAATCGCCGATGCGCCCATGCAACTTGCCTTCCCTTCCACCAGTGGATGTCCCGGCCGCGAGGTTGCCACGCGCGTCCAGTGCCACCGCGCCGACCGTGCCGAAGGCGTGAGAGTCCGGCGTGATCCTCGCCGTCTTCGAGGGTCGTTTCCCGTACTCGGTGCCCTGGCGAAGCCTGCGCTGCAACGACTCCCACTTACGTTCGGTATAAAAGTAGTGGGGTGCCTCGATAGTCAACCCCTGCGCTTTCGCAAACTCGAGAGCTCCCTGGTCCGCCATCATCACGTGTGGCGAGCTGTCCATGATGCGACGGGCAAGGGTGATCGGATTCCTGACCCGCTGCACGACGCCGACAGCGCCGGCGTCGAGTGTTCGTCCGTCCATGATTGACGCATCCATCTGGACGATGCCCTCCCGGTTGAAGCTGGATCCCTTGCCGGCGTTGAAGAATGGTGAGTCTTCCATGACGCGAATGGCAGCTTCCACGGCGTCGATACTATCGCCGCCACCCGCGAGCACCTCATAACCGGCTTCGAGCGATCGGCGGAGCGCGGCGCGATACGAAGCCTCGAGTTCGGGTGTCATCTCGTCACGGGGGCGGACACCGCCACCACCGTGTATGGCGATGACGAAGCGCCTCTCTGAATCGCCTGGCGCGGGGCTCTCGGCTCCACTGCTCGCGGCCAACGTCAGGAAACCCATTCCGACAAGCACCATGGAAAATACTCTGCGCATGATTTCTATCCTGCCTCTCGAGTGAAGCCGGCGGCGAAGTCTTCGTAGCGCCGGCGCATCTCGCCCATGACCGCTGCAAACGCCGGCGACTGTCGAAGCTTCGCCAGCAAAGGATCGCTGCTGATATACGGGTAATTGAAGTTTCCGGCCGCCAGCGCCGCTTCGAGATGCCGGAGTGCCTGGTCGCTGTCGCCGGCCAACGCGAAGAAATGTACCAGCCGGTAACGCCGTTCGCCGTCGGCGACATCGTCGTGCGTGAGCCTCTTCGCGAACTCGATCAGCTCGTCGTGGCGCCCGAGCGCCGCGAGCTTGTAGCCGGTTGCGAATCGGCTCCAGAGACTGTCTGGCTCGTGCCGGACCGACTCGTCGAAGAGCTGCAGGGCGCGTTGTTCGTTGCCCTTGTACAAGTGAGCGAGGCCTTCATAGAAGAGCATCTTCTCGTCCGGCTCGTCCCCGTGAGCCGCGGTCAGATCACGAATCGCTGCATAGCGCTCCAGCGCCGCGTCATATTTGCCGAGGTAGATCTCGGCCTTGGCGGACTGGCGCTCTGCAGACAGGATGCTGTCGAAGCCCGCGTCGAGGGCCTTGGCCTGTTGATAGAGATCAATCGAGTCACTCAGTAGCCCGGCGTACCGGCAGGCGTAAGCGAGCTTTGCATACAGGGCCGAAGACGTCGGGTGGCTTGTTGTCGCCTCCTGCAACAGGCGGATGGCGTCCTCGGTCTGACCCTTTCGCATGTGTTGCGTTGCCTGCGAAAGCTCTGTCGACCGATATCGTTCGAACCAGGCAAGTATGTTTTCGATCTTCGCGATCATGCGGGACGGCCGGCCTGCGATTCCGTGCGCGGACCCCGGAACCCGGATCATGACGGTATCCACCTGCCGCAGTTTCAGTGCCTGGTAGAACTGCTCGGTTTCCGAGATCGGCGTGCGAAAATCCTCCTCGCCCGTAATGAGCAGCGTCGGCGTGACGACATTGCCCACCAGCGACAATGCGGACCGCTGCCAGTAGTGCTCGAACTCTTCCCAGGGCATGCCGGGGAACTGGTGAGTAATCTGCCGCGTGTAGGAGTCGGCCGTCAGTGTCTTGCTGATCCAGTTGATGACGGGTTTTGCCACGGCGGCAGCCCTGAACCGGTCCGTCAGGCCAATCGCGTAGGCGCTCGACGCGCCGCCAGCGGAGCCGCCTGTGATGAACAGGTTGTCGGTGTCGATAAAGCCCAGGTCGATGACCGCGTCGACTGCGGACATGTTGTCGGCGAAATCCCACTTGCTCGAATACTTGTTCTGCAGTAACAAGGCAAAGCGCTCGCCGTACGAGGTGCTGCCGCGATAGTTTGGATAGACAACGACGTAGCCTTCCGCGGCGTAGCGCTGAACTTCGGCCGAAAAGTGCGCCCCGTAGGCCGAGTGCGGCCCCCCGTGGACCTCCAGGATCAGCGGGTATTTCTTGCTCGCGTCGAAGCCGGGCGGCGTCACGTACCAGCCTTGGATCTCCTCACCGTCGATCGAGGATTCATAGACGATCTCGTGCACTTCACCGAGTTCGCGGTTGCCGAGGAGATCCTCGTTCAGGCGTGTCAACACACGCTCGTCGCGCCTCGTTTTTACCGCCACGTCGGCAGGTCGCTGCGCGGAACCCCTGGTGTAAGCGAGAACGCCGTTCCGTGACACGGTGAACGACCCGCTCATGTACGGTCTGCCGAGCGCCGTGCCACTGATCCCCGCAACCCGTACTCCGACCTGGCCGGACAGGTCGACTTGCCCCACTTTCCGGACCGCGCGATCGTCGTACATGAAATACAGGCTGCGACCGTCCGCAGCCCACTGAACATCGATTACCGAGCGGTCGAGGTCGCCTGTGAGGACTTTTCTAGCTCCGCCATCGGCATCGATGATGTGAATCGCCTTGTTGCGATAAGCCAGTCTGCGACTGTCGTTGTAAACGTAGGCAATCCGATCGCCTCTGGGTGAATACCGCGGCAGGCTCTCGCCGCCGTCGGTATCCGTCACAATGCGCAACGAGCCGTCAACTACTGAGACTGCAACAATGTCGCTCTCATAGAGATTGAACGCCCAGTCGTCATCCTGGTTCGTGGTCAGCAAAACGTGACTGCCGTCCGGCGCCCAGGAGATCGGTCCCTTGAAGTTGAAATCACCCGACGTTATCCGGCGAGGCGTGCCACCATCCGACGGGACGACGAATGCATGTGAAAAGGCCGGCTCCAGGAAGCCTTTTCCATCGGCCCGATACAAGACCGTGTCGATGACCTCGACGGGGTCCGCCCAGGTCGCGTTTTCGGGTTTTTCGGGCGGTGTGACCAGGGGTTCGCTTTCCGCCACGACGTCCATGGTGAAGGCGAGCCAGCGATCATCGGGAGACCAGCTCAGCGCATCGGGTGCCTCTCGCAGGCTCGCAACCCTCGCTGTCTGTCCGGTGTCCATCCAGCGCACATGGATGCCGGAATTGTCTCCATCACTGACGACATAGGCGATTCGATCGCCCTGGTTCGACCATCTCGGCGACGAGGCCTTGATGACACCCGAAACCAGCGGGCGATGTTCGCTGCCATCACTGTTGACGACCCACAGGTTGGAGCGCGTGGAGTCCGTCATGATGTCATTGGACCGACGCTCGTAGATTACCTGCGCACCATCCGGCGAAATACGCGGATCGCTCGCGTATTCGATGTCGAAGATGTCGATAGCCTGCAGTCTGGCCGGACCAGCCGCGGTGTCTTCAACGACGGCAACAGAGAGGAGTACTGCAAGCGTTCTCAAAAACAGTGGTGTCTGGCGGGTCACACGAATCTCCGTTGGCAGTGTAAGCGTCCGATACTATGCCAGATTGGCTACGGAGCCTGTCGACGTTGCCTGGCGATGTAGCGATACGCCTCTGTGAGCAGCAGGTCGTAGTAGTCGAGATAGTTGTCGCGCGTCAGCGGTATATAGACGTCGACGGGCGAGGAGTTGCCTTCGAGGACCTCGCCATTGGGTCGAATCGTGTGCCCTGCCGTCCACATGTACGTTGCAAAGGGTGCTTCGCGGCCCGGGAATGTCAGGTCTTCTTCCCATTCCCAGGTGTTGCTGCATCCCCCTGCCTCCATACCCACGGCGTAGCCGAGTCCATTGTCAACAACCATCGACACGAACTGATCGACCTGTGAGCATCCTGCCGGCCCGACGAGCAACACGATCGGTCCGGTGAAATGCACGTCGGCCGGATGCACCACGCCGTCAGAGTATTTCGGCAGGTAGTAGTTCTTGAACGGCACATCGTTCGAATACGCTTGCCCCGACTGGATTGCCTTCGCGAGGTCGTGGTCGAGCCAGTCGAGCAGGAATCGGCCGTTATCGGGTTCCCGGATCTCTCTTGCGGGCACGATGTCCGCGTGCTCGCCGGCTTTGTTGACGCGGCCTCGCGCCCAATCGCGAAGCTCGTCAGCCAACGCGGGCGTGATGTCGCTGATCCGGAGGTTGCCGAACGTCGTCCTGAATGGCTTGCCCTGCATCCGTTGCAGCATCCACACGGCGTAGTTGCCGCCGCGCGAACTCAAACCGTCCCAGATGATCGCGTAATCGAGCTTGTCGTTTTCCGCGGCATAGTCCACGAGCTTCTGCATGTCATCCCGGATGTCGCTGCGAAAAAGGTTCCATTGCAGCAGGAATGCGCGTTTCTCGTCGTTGATCCAGCAATCGTATCCGGGCGTCGCAAACAGGTGCTGGTAGCCGTCGTACCGCCACGCATTGCGCTCGGCATCCTGCCGCGCGAAATCTCCTCGACGGCCGACGTACTCGGCGCGTGTAATGTCCGTGTACAGAGTGTCGCGACCAAGCCAGTCGATGTCGCCGTAGGACGTGTAGTCCGCCTCGACCGTATATCGATCGCCATCGGCTCGCTGGAGGGTGAAAGCGATGCGGTCGCGATCATACAGAGCCGGGTCTACGAACCAGGTCTTGAGCGGCAGTGAGTAGGCGAGGTCCCACCAGAGTGACTCGCGTGACGACTTGCCGTGGTAGCGAGCGAGTTCGG
>JANQGP010000066.1 GCA_028277265.1 Woeseiaceae bacterium
GCTCAGAAGCCGCATGCAGGCGTCACAATTGTCCTGCAGCAGCGCCCGGTAGGCGTCGTTGGGAATGCGATACACGACGCTGTCGGTCAGCGCTTCGGCCGTGACCGGGAACTTGCCCGTACGCATGAACACGATGGCCTCGGCGAACGTACGGTCGTGGCCGATCACCTCCACCGTCTTCTTCTGACCGTCCGGAGAGATCAGGCTCAACTCGATGTGACCGGACTCCAGGTAGAAGAAATCGTCGGCCTGGTCGCCGCGATGAAACAGGACTTCGCCTTTTTCGAAGGTTTCGACGCCGATGTTGCCGGCGAGCTTCTCGAATACGGCCTCGTCGAGACCCGAAAACAGGTAGTGACTGCGAACGGTCTCGTACTGTGTCGAGTCCTTGTCCATGCGGGAAAAGTCTAACACCTTGTTCGTCACCGCGATCATTTAGTCGCAGTCTAGCCGCAGACGCGCGCGCCGCATTGATCCAGATCAGGGTAAACGCGGGGGACGTCAGGCAGTATACCTGCAACACCAACGGGATCGGCAACCGGCCATGTTCGAGTTCTACCCCGAGATCAAGACGGTGCACGTGACAGCGGTGATCGCGAGCGGCGCTCTCTTCGTGCTTCGCGGTGCTGTGGTCACCTGGGGCGGAAGCTGGGGCATGATCACGCCGGTCCGATACCTGAGTTACACGATCGACATCGTGTTGTTGGCGGCCGCACTATCGTTACTCGCTATCCTGCCCCCGGCGGCCTACGGCAACGGCTGGCTCTGGGCCAAGATAGCGTTGCTGGCCGCGTACATCGGATTCGGAACGCTGGCGCTCAAGCGAGGCCGCACGGCGGGTATCAGGCGCGGCAGTTTCGTTGCGGCAATTGCCGTTTACGCATGCATGTACGTCATCGCCCGTACGCACGACCCGTTCGGTCCGGTGACGGTCTTGCGGGCCCTGCCGGGGTGATGTCGATGCAAGGAAAGCGATTCGCGGTTTTCGCTTACGGTTTTCGTCCGTTCTTCCTGCTGGCGGGTCTCTACGCGGCCGGATCGATCGCTGCGTGGATCTGGATGTTCCCGCGTGGCGCGACGCCGATGTCGGCGTTGCCCGCTCAGCTATGGCACGGTCACGAGATGGTCTTCGGATTCGTCGCCGCGGCGATTGCGGGATTCCTGTTGACCGCGGTGCCGAGCTGGACCGGGCAGCGCGGTTTTGCGGGCCGGTCGCTAATCGTGCTGACGGTCCTCTGGCTGGCGGGTCGCGTGGCGTTCGCGACTGGCGACGCTCTGCCGGTCGAGCTGCTCATCGTCCTCGAACTGTCGTTCGTGCCGGGTGTTCTGATCGTGCTGACACCGGCAATCGTGCGCTCATCGAAAAGAAACTGGCCGGTGTTGCTGGTCTTGCTGTTGTTCTGGTGCAGCGATGTCGTATTCGCCTGTGCAATCGTCTCCGGCCGGATCGAGCTGGCGAGCACCGCGTTGCGCGGCTCGCTAAACCTCGTCCTGATACTGATCACGATTATCGGCGGACGCATCGTCCCTGCGTTCACCGGCAATGCACTCCGGGCGCGCGGTACCGTCATCACGATGCGAACGTCTCCCCCGCTGGAGGTCGTCGTCTTCACGTTGACCGCAGGCTACGTAGTCGCCGATGTTGTCGCCCCGTCCGGCAATATCACGGGTCTCGCGGCCGCGGCCGCCGCACTCGCTCACTTGCTACGGTTGTCCGGATGGCACGGATTGCGGAGCTGGCGTGAACCGATCGTGTGGATTCTTCATGCAGGCTACGCCTGGTTACCGATTGGTCTCGCGCTCAAAGCGGTCTATGTGTTCGCAGGCGCGAGCTGGGCCGGGCACTGGCAGCATGCGCTCGGCGCGGGCGCCGCCGCCACGATGATCATGGCCGTCATGACGCGGGCCGCTCTCGGCCATACCGGCCGGCCTCTTCGCGTTTCGCCACTGATCGCGTCCGCCTATTTGCTGCTGCTTGCTTCTGCTTTGCTTCGCGTATTCGGCGCTCCCGTGCTGCAACTCCAATACGCATCGGTAATCACGGTGGCGGGCGCACTCTGGGTTCTCGCCTTCTTACTGTACAGTCGCGTCTACGCGCCGATCCTCATCAGGCCGCGCGCGGATGGCAAACCGGGCTGACGCTCAAACGGCCGGGCTGAACGTGTAGTTGAGCACGATGCCGATGAAGATCACCATGCCGATGTAGTGGTTCTTCAGAAACGCCCGGAAACAGCCTGCCGGCTGGCGGTCGCGCGCGAGCCACAGGTGCCAGAGCATTATGCCGGCCGAGATTGCGACAGAGAAGTAGTACCAGATGCCGAGGCCGGCGCGATAACCGATCAGGATCAGCGAAACCACGAGCAACGCCTGCAGTCCCGCGATCACGAACAGGTCCATCTCGCCGAACAGGATTGCCGTGGACTTGACGCCGAGTTTCCGGTCGTCGTCACGATCGACCATCGCATAGAAGGTGTCGTAGATGACGGCCCAGATCAATGCGGCGCCGAACACGAGCCACGCGAGTTCCGGCGTCTCGCCGGTCTGCGCCGCGAAGGCCATTGGCGCGGCCCAGCCGAAGGCGGCGCCGAGCACGAACTGCGGAATCGATACGAAGCGCTTGATGAACGGGTACGCGATCGTTAGTCCCGCCGCGACAATGGCGAGCAGTTGCGCCTGGCGGTTGAGCATGGTGGCAAGACCGACCGCAATGAGCCCGAGCGCCGCGAACAGGGTCAGCGCCTCGAGCGGCGAAACGGCGCCGGTCGCGAGCGGCCGCGTGCGCGTGCGTTCGACGTACGGGTCGATCTTGCGGTCGACGAAGTCGTTCAGCACGCAGCCGGCCGAGCGCATGACGAACACGCCGAGCACGAACACGACGAACAGGCCCTGGTCGGGTGTGCCCTCGCCTGCCAGCCACAACGCCCACAACGTCGGCCAGAGCAGCAGCCAGATGCCGACCGGTTTGTCGACCCGCATCAGCTTGCCGTAGTTGCGCGCCTGGCTGACGATCTCCGGCGCGAACGTGGCGACGAACGGGTTCTTCATGCCGCGGATTCTACACCTTGCCGTAGCGGCCGGCATCGCCGAGCCAGCGGCGCACGATCGCCGCTGCCCGTTCGGGTGACGACTTGCGAATGGCCTCGGCGGACATTTGCACCTCAGGCATGAGATCCGCATCGCGCACGAGGTTGGCGACGCGGTAGTCGGGCAGTCCGGTCTGGCGCGTGCCGAGCAGCTCGCCCGGTCCGCGCAGCTCGAGATCGCGCTGCGCCACGACGAACCCGTCGTTCGTGTCGCGCAGGACGGCGAGGCGCTCCTTCGCGATCCGGCCGAGCGGCGGCTTGAACAACAGCACGCAATGGCTTTGCGCGGCACCGCGGCCGACCCGGCCGCGCAGCTGGTGCAACTGTGACAGGCCCATGCGCTCCGCGTTCTCGATGATCATCAGGCTCGCGTTCGGCACGTCGACGCCGACTTCGATGACGGTCGTCGCGACGAGCACCTGGATCAGGCCTTCCTTGAACGCCTGCATGCCCTTGTCCTTCTCGGTCGGCCGCATGCGTCCGTGAACGAGGCCGACGCGCAGTTCAGGCAGTGCCTCGGTCAGCATCGCGTAGCTCTTTTCGGCGGCCTCGGAGTCCAGCACGTCGGACTCTTCGATGAGCGGACACACCCAGTACGCCTGTTGTCCGTTCGCCACCGCGGCACGGACGCGCGCGACGATCTCGACACGCCGGGCATCGGGCACGGCGATTGTCGATACCGGCTGCCTGCCGGGCGGTAATTCATCGATGACGGACGTGTCGAGATCGGCGTAGGCCGCCATCGCCAGCGTCCGCGGGATCGGTGTCGCCGTCATGACGAGCTGGTTCGGTTGGCCGGTATCGCCAACACCCTTGTCGCGCAGGGCCATGCGCTGGTGCACGCCGAAGCGGTGCTGTTCGTCAATGACGACGAGCGCCAGGTTCGCGAACTCGACGCCCTCCTGGAACAGCGCGTGCGTGCCGACGACGAGCGGCGCGCTGCCGTCCGCAATTGCGGCGAGCGCTTCGCGCCGCGCGGCCGCCTTCTGGCTGCCGCTGAGCCACGCGGGCTCGAGACCGAGCGGCCGGAACCAGTCCGAGAAGTTGCGCCAGTGCTGCTCCGCGAGTATCTCGGTCGGCGCCATGATCGCGGCCTGCACGCCGCAGGCCATGGTCTTGAGGCAGGCAATCGCTGCAACGACGGTTTTTCCCGAGCCGACGTCACCCTGGATCAGACGCATCATCGGATGGGGCTGCCCGAGATCGTCGAGGATCTCATCGACCACGCGCTGCTGTGCGCCCGTGAGTTCGAACGGCAGGCCGGCAATGAAACGTCCTACGGCATCCCGGCCGCCCGTGAGCGCGATCGCATCGTCGGTCCGTGCAAGCGCGCGCAGGTTCCTGAGACTCAGGTAATGCGCGAGCAGCTCTTCGAACGCAAGGCGTTGCTGGCAGGGGTGGCGGCCGTCGAGCAGCTGCCGGATGTCGGCCTCCGGCGGCGGCCGGTGCAGGTAGCGAATCGCATCGGCCAGCGACGGCATGCCGAGCCCGGCCGTCACGTCATCCGGCAGGAGTTCGACCGGGGGCGCCTCGTTCATCGCGCGAAGCGCCTGGTCGGTCAGGTTGCGAAGTCGGCCCTGCTGCACGCCCTCGGTCGCGGGATAGATCGGCGTCAACGCGTCGCTCATCGCCGCGGAACGGCCTTCGCGAAGAATGCGGTATTCCGGATGAATCATCTCGAAACCGGTGTTGCCGCGCCGCACCTCGCCAAACGCCGTGACGTGCACGCCGGCCCGGAACTGCGCCTGCTGTTGCCGGGAAAAATGGAAGAAGCGCAGCGTCAGCTGGCCGCTGCCGTCGCCGATGCGGACGAGAAGGTTGCGACGGCCGCGGAACGCCGTTTCCGCAAGCAATACCTCGCCCGTAACGAGACACCGGTTGCCTGCGACGAGCGCGCCGATGCGAACGAGCTGCGTGCGATCCTCGTAGCGCAGCGGTAGCAGGAACAGCAGGTCCTCGACGCGGTGGAGGCCGAGGTTTTCGAGCTTTGTCGCGAGCGCCGGGCCGACGCCCTTCAGAGCTGTCAGTTCATCAGAGAGCAAGGATCGCGTCGGCCTCGACATCAACGCCCTTCGGCAATGACGCGACACCGACTGCGGCCCGCGCCGGGTAAGGCTCGGTGAAGAACTCGGCCATGACCTCGTTGACGGTCGCGAAGTTGTCGAGATCCGTCAGGAAGATGGTCAGTTTCACGGCGTCGTCGAGCGAGCCGCCCGCCGCGTCGGCGACCGCCTTGAGGTTTGTGAAGACCTGGCGGGCCCGGGCCGCGAAGTCGCCGTCGACGACTTCCATCGTGCCGGGCACCAGGGGAATCTGTCCCGAGAGGAACACGAACTCCCCGGCGGCCGTCGTCGCCTGCGAATACGTGCCGATGGCGGCCGGTGCCGTGTCCGTGTGAATGGCTTGCTTGCTCATGGGAACGTCCTGGAAGTGAAGTTCGGGATTCAGGCACAGTCGCGCTGGACGCGAATGACGTTCGGCATCTTGCGCACGTTACGCATGATCTGCGCGAGGTGGATGCGATCGTGGACCTGAAGCAGGAATGTCAGCACCGAAACGTCCTCGTTCCTCGAGATCACCTCCACCTGCTCGATGTTCGAGTCGCTGTCGGCGATCGTCGCGGCAACCTCGGCGAGCACGCCCGTGCGATTGCGCGTCTCGCACTGAATCTGGCAGTGGAACTCGCGATCGATGTTCTTTTCCCAGCTGACCGCGATCCATTTCTCGGGCTGCTTGCGGAAGTTCGACAGGTTGCCGCAGGTGTTGCGATGAACGACGATGCCGCGACCGGCCGTCAGGTATCCCATCACGTCGTCACCCGGCAGCGGATAGCAGCACTTGGCGTAGCTGACCACCATGCCTTCGGTGCCGGCGATGACGAGGCTCGCCGCGGGCGTATCGTCTTCGCTGTCGTCCTCGCCGACGAGGAACCGCGCTGCCAGCGGCGCGAGGCGCTCGCCGAGACCGAGTTGCTCGAACAGTTCCTCCGACGTGTTCAGGCCAAACTCGTCCAGTGCCTCGTTCATACGCACCTTGCCGACCTTGCGCAGCGACGACCCGATGTCCTTGAGGGACTTGTCGAGGAGTCGCTTGCCGAGATCGATAGACTCCGCCGAACGCAGGTTCTTCATGTGCGCGCGGATCGCGGTTCGCGCTTTCGCGGTGCGCACGAACGTCAGCCAGTTGGGGTTCGGTTTGGCGCCGCGTGCCGTGATGATTTCGACGGACTGCCCGTTCTGCAGCGGCGTGCGCAGTGGAACGAGCTGGCGATCGACCTTCGCCGCGACCGTCCGGTTGCCGATGTCGGTATGCACGGCATAACCGAAATCGACGGTCGTCGCGCCTTTCGGTAACGGCATGATGTCGCCTTTCGGCGTGAACACGTAGATCTTGTCCGGAAACAGGTCGACCTTGACGCTCTCGAGAAATTCCTCCGACGTTCCGGTCTGCTGCAGTTCGGCGAGATTCGAAAGCCACTCGCGAGCACGTCGCTGCGGAGTCGCGTCCGACTTTTCATCGGCCTTGTAGATCCAGTGCGAGGCGACGCCCGACTCGGCGACGCGGTGCATGTCGCGCGTGCGGATCTGCACTTCCATCGGCAGGCCTTTCGGGCCGAAGAGCGTCGTGTGCAGTGACTGGTAACCGTTGATGCGCGGAATGGCGATGTAGTCCTTGAAGCGCCCGGGCATCGGCTTGTAGAGCTGGTGCACGAGCCCCAGCGTCTGGTAGCAGGTAGAGACGTCTTCGACGACGATGCGAAAACCGTACACGTCCACGATGTCGGACAGCACGCGTCTTTTCTCGGTCATCTTCTTGTAAATACTGTAGAGGTGCTTCTCGCGGCCGATGATCTCGCCCTTGATGCCGTCTTCGGCCATCGCCTTGCTGAGTCGTTCGGAAATGCG
This sequence comes from Woeseiaceae bacterium, assembly GCA_028277265.1. Classification (GTDB taxonomy): domain Bacteria; phylum Pseudomonadota; class Gammaproteobacteria; order Steroidobacterales; family Woeseiaceae; genus UBA1847. The sequence goes on from JANQGP010000066.1 coordinate 6,989, forward strand.
TTTGACGATCTGCCGCTGGCTGCCCTTGCTCTTCCTGAGCGTGTTTTCGAGCACGCGGTAACGGTACGGATACAGGTGTTTGAAGCCGAGATCCTCGAGCTGCACCTTGAGGCGATTGATGCCGAGCCGATTCGCGATCGGCGCGTAGATGTCGAGTGTCTCGCGTGCGATGCGCTTCTTTTTCGCGATCGGCATCGCGCCGAGCGTTTGCATGTTGTGCAGGCGGTCGGCGAGTTTTACGAGGATGACGCGTATGTCCTCGATCATCGCCAGCATCATCTTGCGGAAGCTCTCGGCCTGCGCTTCGGCGCGGCTGCGGAACTGGATCTGATCGAGCTTGCTGACGCCGTCGACGATCAGCGCCACTTCCTCACCGAATTTCTCGACGATCTCCGGCAGCGTCGCTTCGGTATCCTCGACGACGTCGTGCAGGATCGCGGCGCAGATGGCCTCGGAGTCGAGATGCATCTCGGCCAGCTCCTGGGCGACCGCCACAGGGTGGGTGATGTACGGCTCGCCCGACTTGCGGGTCTGGCCTTCGTGAGCCTTGGCGCCGAACTCGTAGGCCTCGAGAATCATCGCGACCTGGTCGTCGGGCAGGTAGAACTCGAGCGTGTCGATCAGGCGACGGACACCCTTGTCCCTGCGCGTCGCGCCGGGAAGTCTCGCCAGGATGGTCGCCGCATAATCCATGCCCCCATATTAACGGGGCATTGCGGCGCGGGGAACGTCGAACTCGACCGGTTGGGGCTAATCGCCTATGGAAATTCCGCGGACCGGCAGGATTTCGTCGGTGGCTTCCGGTTGCAACAGTTCGTCGGCAGCCGGCTGCTCGATCTCCTCGAGGATCGAGGGCGTGACGAGGCCGTCGGCGATTTCACGCAATGCAATGACCGTCGGCTTGTCGTTCTCGAGTTCGACCATCGGGTCGGCACCGTGAGCGATGCGGCGCGCGCGCTTGGCGGCGACGAGCACCATTTCAAAAATGTTGTCGATGTTCTCGAGGCAATCCTCGACCGTAATGCGCGCCATATCTTCCTTCCGGGGGGACAGTGACCGTATCTCAAAGAAACATGGTCACTGTCCCTCCTGGCGGAAACCAGAGAATATAACCAAACGTTATATGGGTTTTTAGCCGATGATGCGGGAGACGGCGCGTCGCAGGGCCACGTTGGACGTTGCCGACGCCTCGCCGTTCCCGGCCAGCACGGCTTCGAGGTCCGCCACGGCCTGGTTGAGGTCGTCGTTGATGATGACGTAATCGAACTCGTCCCAGTGGGCCATGTCCGACAGCGAGTCGCGCAGGCGGCGGTCTATGACCTCGGCGCTGTCGGTGCGGCGGTCGCGCAAGCGCCGCTCGAGTTCCTCGACCGACGGCGGAAGGATGAAGATCGATACGCACTCGGGCATCGATTCGCGCACCTGGCGCGCGCCCTGCCAGTCGATCTCGAGAATGACGTCGTAGCCGTCCGCCAGGTGTTTTTCGACCTGGCTGCGGCTCGTCGCATAGAAGTTGTCGAAAACTTTCGCAGACTCGAGCATCTCGCCCTCGTCACGGAGCTGCACGAACCGCTCCTTGCTCACGAACAGGTAGTCGACGCCGTCGGCTTCGTTCCTGCGCGGCTGGCGCGTCGTGTACGAGATCGAAAAGCGCAGCCGTTCCTGGTGTTTCGTCACGACGGCATGCACGAGCGTGGTCTTGCCGGCGCCGGACGGCGCGGCGAAGACGAACAGCCTGCCCCGTTGCCCCGTGTCGCCCATCACTCGACGTTCTGGATCTGTTCGCGCATTTGCTCGATGAGCACCTTGAGTTCGACGGCGGCCCGGGTCGTCTCGGTGTCCGCCGATTTCGAGCCCAGCGTGTTTGCCTCGCGATTGAGTTCCTGCATCAGGAAATCGAGGCGCCGGCCGACCGGCTTGTCGGCGTTGATCGCCTCGCGGATCTCGACGAGGTGGCTCTCGAGGCGGTCGAGTTCCTCGTCGACGTCGATCTTCGTGGCTATGAGCGCGAGTTCGACTTCGAGTCGCTCGGGATCCGCTGCAACGTCGAGATTCTCGATGCGTTCTTTCTGCTTCGCGCGCGTCGCTTCGAGCACCTCGGGCATGCGCGCGCGGACGTTCTCGGCAATCGTCTCGACGTCCTTGCAGCGCGACTCGAGCATATCGGCGATGCGTTGCCCTTCGTTCGAGCGCATCTCGCCAATGGCGGCGAGTGCCGTGTCGAACAGCGCCGAGGCTTCGGCAAACAGCGGTTCGACGTCGAGCTCGGTCGGCTGCACGACGCCGGGCCAGCGAAGCATCTCGATCGGGTTCACGGCCGCGACGTTCGGCAGTTTGGAGGTGATGTCGGAGATCCGATGGCCGATGAGTTGGACGAGCTCCATGTCGATCCTGAGCTCATTGTCTTCGTCGAAAGCGCGGCGAAAATACAGGGCGCACTCGATCTTGCCGCGGCCCAGTGTCGCACTCGCCTGCTGACGAAAAGCCTGCTCCCGGGGACGCAGGTCCTCGGGCAGCTTGAACTGCACATCGAGATAACGATGGTTAACTGCGCGCAGCTCCCAGGTCAACGTGCCGATGTCGGTCTCGGCCGACTCCCGTGCAAAGCCTGTCATACTGTGTAACATCGGCAACACCCGCGCAGGCCGGCGATTTGTGCTGCCTGCGTCACGCTTTTCAGAGGGGCGACATTCTAAGCTTTGCTCGCCGCCAAAGGCCACAACGTTACCTTTCATGCAAGTCGAATACGCCAAAGTCTCCGCCCTCGGCGATCGTCAGGACAACCAGGATCGCGCCGCCGTCGTCGTTTCCGAGGACGCTGCGCTGCTGCTCGTGTTCGACGGCATGGGTGGACACTCCGATGGTGCGATGGCGGCCGAGACCGGGCTCAAGGTCGTGCAGGACATGTTCATGTCCGAGGCGCAGCCGATCTTCGATCCGCAGGGCTTTCTTTACATGGCCCTGTCCCGGGCGCACGACGAGGTCGTGAGTCTCGGTACGGACCTCGACGTCGACTTTCGCCCGCGAGCGACCTGCGCGATCTGCCTCGTGCAGGAAGGCGGCGCGTTCTGGGCACATATCGGCGACAGCCGTATCTACCTCGTGCGCGACGGGCACGTCCGCATGCGCTCGCGCGATCACAGCCACGTCGAAGTGTTGATCCAGGAAGGCGCGATATCGGAGGAAGAGGCGCAGGATCACCCGATGCGCAATTTCGTCGAGTGCTGCATCGGCGGCGACGCTCCCGTTCCCGACATGAGCATCACGAACCGCAAGGCGCTCGAGCCGGGCGACGTCCTGCTCGCGTGCTCGGACGGGCTCTGGTCGGGCCTGAGCGACGACGACATGGCCGCGATCGGCAAGCCCGGCGACGACAACCTCGTCGAGAATCTCAAGTCGCTGAGCATGAAAGCGTTGAACGTCAACTCTCCCTACAGCGACAATACGACCGGCACGGCGTTGCGCTGGCTCGGCGACTAGCAGCAGCCTGCTAAAAAACCAGGAGAAACACTATGCGTCCGA
>JANQGP010000137.1 GCA_028277265.1 Woeseiaceae bacterium
GGCATCTACAATACGGGCACCGGCCGGGCGCAGACCTTCAACGACATTGCCAATGCCGTCATCAAGTGGCACGGAAAGGGCGAAATCCGATACGTGCCGTTCCCCGATCACTTGAAGGGCGCCTACCAGAGTTTTACCGAGGCAGACCTGACGCGGCTGCGCGAATGCGGCTGCGGCGTCGAGTTCCGTCCTGTCGAGGACGGTGTTCCGGCCTACCTGGACCAGCTTTGCGGACCGCGGCCAGCCTGATCGTCGGGCCGTCCTGGGTCGGTGACATGGTCATGGCCCAGGCGTTGTTCAGGCTGCTCAGGCAGCGCGAGCCCGGGCGCGACCTCGACGTCCTCGCCCCCGCCTGGTCACTGCCGATCGTGGCGCGCATGCCGGAGATCCGTGCCGGGATTGCGTCCGAAACGGCTCACGGTCGGGTCGGGCTGGGCACACGCCGCCGCATCGCCCGTGAGCTGCGACCGGCCGGGTACGATCGCGCCATCGTCCTCCCGCGTTCGTTCAAGGCAGCGCTGATTCCATGGTTTGCCGGGATCCCGGCGCGTACCGGTTTTCTCGGGGAGTTACGCTACGGTCTCGTCAACGACGTGCGGCCGTTCGATCGCGAGGTCCTCGACCAGACGGTCAAGCGTTTCGTGGCGCTCGGCCTGGATCGCGGCGAGGAACTGCCTGATGCACTGCCGTACCCGGCGCTCGAGGTGTCGGCCGACAATCAGGCACGCTGTATCGCCGAACTCGGTCTCGAGACGACGCGGCCCGTCATCGCGATGATGCCCGGCGCCGAGTACGGCCCCGCGAAATGCTGGCCGCTCGAGAATTTCGCGGGCCTTGCCGCCCGGCTCGACGAGGCGGGTTTTGCGGTCTGGGTGCTCGGCTCGGACAAGGACACCGCCGCCGGCGAGACGATTGCGGCGCGGAGCGGCGCGGTCAACCTGTGCGGCCGAACGTCGCTCGAGGACGTGATCGACGTGCTGGCAGCCTGCGAACAGGCGATCTCGAACGACTCGGGACTCATGCACGTCGCGGCGGCCGTCGGCATTCACGTTCACGGCATTTTCGGCTCATCTTCGCCGAAATTCACGCCGCCACTCTCGAAAAGTCGCGAAATTCACGAAATCAGTCTCGATTGCCGCCCCTGTTTCGAGCGTGAATGCCCGCTGGGCCACCTGAACTGCCTGAAAGGCATATCCGTGGCCTCGGTCTTCAACAAAGTGTGCTTAAAAAAGCGCTAATTGTCGTCAATGTCCGGAATACTGAGCGCAAAGTCGATTTTCTCGATGACGTCGGAAACGCTGATCAGGTCCATCGCATCCGGGTGTCGGACCCGCTGACCCCAGCGGAGATCGCGCACGTTCGAACCAAGATAGCGGCGGATCGCGTCGGGATAGCGGTTAACCGTCAATTCACGCGAAACATAGGGCCCGGTGCGGGCCGGATTGGACGTCGCGTAGAGGCCGACGACCGGGGTCCCCATGGCCGTCGCGATGTGCGCAGGTCCCGAATCCGGACAAATGACGAGATCCGACGATGCGATGAGAGCCGCGACCTCGCGCAACGACGTCTGGCCGACGAGGTCGTCGGCCCCGGTATTGAAGCTGAGTTGCTCGCCGTATTCGGTTTCGATGCCGGACGGCCCGCCGGTGATGATGACGCGGGCACCGTACTTCGATTCGAGGTGGCTGATGACGGCAACGTAGCGGTCGACGCGCCAGTTGCGGTAGTTGCGATGGCGCTGGCTGCTGCACGGGCTGATGAGGACGAGGGGCCGTGCGCCGTCGCGATGACGTGCCGCGAATTCCCGTTCCTGGTTCGTCAACGGGATATCCCAGCGCAGTTCCGTCGGTCGCGCGCCGATCGCCGATGCGAATGCGAGCATCGCCTCCATCGCGTGTTCGCCCGGCGTCGCATCGATGCGACGGTTCGTGAACAGCCACTGGAAATCCCTCGCTCGGGCGCGATCGAATCCGAGGCGGAGCCTCGATGGAACGGACCGAACGAGCAGGTTCGCGCGCAGCGAGGCATGCATACACAACGCGACGTCGAATTGTTTGCGTTTCAACTGTGCGCGGACGTCCCGGTAAGCGGCGCGACCCCGCGACTTGTCGAACACGATGAAGTCGATATCGCGAATCGCCGACATCAACCGGAATTCGGTCTTGCCGATGATCCAGGTGATGTGCGTTTCGGGCCAGTTGTCCTGCAGGCGCCGAATGGCGGCAAGTGCATGGCAGGTATCGCCGATCGCCGAAAGACGGATGACGCAGATGCGTTCAGGCTTCGATTGCAGGTCTATTTCAGGCAATATCCAAGCACGTGAAGAAAGGGGATCGGGTCCGTTGACCGAAACCGTCGAGAACACGCCGACCGGCGCCATCCTATACGATAAGGCAATTATCAACCAGATTTCGGAAGAACGATTCACGCCGCATGGCTGGTTGCATGCCGAGGTATTGACCGGTTCGCTGCGGTCAGGCGGTCGGGGCAATACCCTGTACGTCGGTAACGTGCCGCGACAGTTCGTCCTGCGGCACTACATGCGCGGTGGACTTGTCGGCAAGTTCGTCAGGGATACGTATATGTTCTCGGGCGCCGACAAGACGCGCTCGTTTCTGGAATGGCGCCTGCTCGACAAGCTGGCCGCGAACAACATGCGCGTACCGCGACCTGCTGCGGCGCGTTATGTGCAGCGCGGCACGTTCTACACGGCGGATCTCATCACGGTCCGCGTCCCGGGGATCGTGCCGCTGTCGCAGTACATCGCCGACAACGATCCGGACGAAGCCTTCTGGCTGAGTGTCGGCCAGGGTATCCACGAGTTCCACGCGGCTGGCGTCTATCACGCCGACATGAACGCCTACAACGTACAGGTCGACGAAGATGGCCTGATGTGGCTGCTCGATTTCGACAAGGGCGCCCTTCGTTCGCCCGGTCCGTGGCAACAGCAGACGCTGAGCCGGCTGCACCGCTCGCTGCTCAAGATCATCGATCTCGATCCGAAACTGAACTTCCGGCCGGACAACTGGGAACAGCTGCTCGAGGGTTACTTCAACGCGTCGAGGTCGGCATAGAAATCGGGATAGCCGTCCGGCAGGTCCTTGAACTTGCGGTGTATCCAGAGGTACTGCTCGGGGCATGAACGCACATGCGATTCGAGTACCTCGACGTAGCGCCGTGTGTCGGCAATCGGATCGTCGCCCGGGAAATCGTCGAATGCCGGTAAAAGCACGAGCTCATAGGTACCGTCGTCCTGCCTTCGTGGAAAAAAAGGCACGACCTTCGCCTTGCCGAGACGTGCGAGCGTCGACGTTGCGGTCGTGTGCATCGCCGGCACACCGAAGAACTCGATGACCTCCGAGCCCTTGCGGTTGTAGCTCTGGTCCGGCGCGTACCAGACGGCCCTCCCGTTACGCAGGCTGCGGACCATCTTCTTGATGTCGCGCTTCTCGATCGTCGCGTCGGCCGAGACTTCCCGCCCCGTGCGCTGCAGCTCCGTCATGAAATCGCTGCGATTCTTGCGGAACACGGCATCGAACGGCGGAATCGCTTTCGCGAGTACGCGGCCCGATACCTCGAGCGTCGTGAAATGCGCGGCAAGCATGATGACGCCGTGGCCCGACGCCAGCGCCGAGTTGACGTGTTCCACGCCGGTCAGCGTCGTGACCGACTGCAAGCGCCGGTTACTGGCCCAACGGCCGAGTCCCATCTCGATCAG